>CAYNWJ010000159.1:0-8494 GCA_964400815.1 uncultured bacterium | reverse complement strand
CCAGGTGTAGTCGGGCGGGAAGGAGATGCCGGCGATGGAGGCGCGGATTTCACGCACGACCGTGTCGAGGGGGACATCCCCCCGGATGTGGGCGTTGACCGTGCCCACGCGGGCCTGGTTTTTGCGGACGATCTCGCGGGGGGAACCGGCTGTCGTGATGTTTGCGAGTTCGTAGAGCTGGTATTCGCGGCCGCCGCTGGTGATGGTGAGCTGTTCGAGCTCGCCCAGGCCGATCTCGGGCAGTTCGACGGTGATATCCTTCATCTCACCGCCCTCCTCCATCTCACCCGCCTCCGTGCCCGTGAGACGGTTGCGGAGCTGGGAGCTGATCGTTTCGATCCCGATGTTGTATATCCCGGCGCGGACCCGGTCGAGAACCACGTCGATCTCCGGGCGTCCCTCCTCGAATCCCGTTTCCACATTATAGAGCGATTCCATGTCCTGTATCCTCGCCATGACCTGACCGGCGAGATCGCGAAGGGTGTCGAGGTCCTCGCCGCGTATCTCCACGGTCACCGGCGCCTCGTCGGAGCCGACCGTGAGCTCGAGCGCCGTCTGTTCCTGGATGAAACGGGCTTCCAGGTCGGGAACGGAGGACAGGATGGTATCGATACCGCCCATGACCGCGTCGCTCGACAGGGTGCTTTCACCGGTGAGATATATCTTCACCGTGGCCGTGTTTTCGTCCTCGAAGAGAGCCGCCGCTCCGGCGCCCTGTTCGTTCGAGGGCCCGATGATGGTGAATATCGCCCGGGCGTTGTCACCCAGCATGCCGGCGATCCTGCGCTGGATGTCCCCGACGGTTTCGGCTGTGCGTTCCAGTTCCGTTCCCTCGGGCAGGCGGAGATTGATGGTGTATTCATGCTGGTCGGTTTTCGGGATGAACTCGCTGCCGATGCGCGGAAGGATGGCCACCGTACCCGCGACAAGCGCCGCCGATAAGAGGATGACCGGCCAGCGGAACCGGAGGATGCCCCCGAGCAGGCGCTTGTACCACGTGAACGGCTCGCCGCGTCCCCTGCGACTCTGTGCTGCGCCCGCCATGATCCTGGTGATGAGCATGGGAATGATGAGGATCGCGACCGCAAGAGAGGAAACAAGCGAGAACGCCACGGTCAGGGCCTGCTCCTTGAACAGTTCGCCCGAGGCGCCGTGGAGATAGACGATGGGGAGGAACACCACGATCGTGGTTATGGTCGAGGCGGTGATGGCGCCGCTCACCTGTCCGGTCCCCTCGACCGCCGCGCGTTTGATGTCCAAGCCCGTTTCGAGATTGCGGAAGATGTTCTCCATCACCACGATGGCGTTGTCGACCAGCATGCCTGCGCCCAGGGCCAGCCCTCCGAGGGTCATGATGTTGAGTGTGAGATCGTTGAAATACATCAGGTTGAACGTGGCCACGATGGATATGGGGATCGCCATGCTGATGACCAGTGTGACCCCGACCCTGCGGAGAAAGACGAACAGGACTGCGATCGCCAGAAGTATCCCGTAGAGAAGGGTCTCCTTGACCTCGTCGATGGCGCTCAGAATGAAGCCGCCCTGGTTCTCCACCACGGTGATCTCATAGCCCGGAAGCGCCCTGCGGATCCGCTCGATGGCGGTCATGAATTCATCGACCGCCTGGACGGTGTTGTACTTTATCTCTTTGTATACGGAAAGCCCGACGCAGCGTTTGCCGTTGTGGATGACGATGTTCTCGGGTTCCTTGTTGCGGAATCTCACGGCCGCCACATCGCTCAGGAACACCGGGACCCGGTCGAGGGAGGTCGAGGGCGTGGTGACCTGGGTCCCCTCGGCGCCCGGATCGCGGTAGGTCACGACGATTCCGGCGATATCGTCGAGTGACGCGAATTCGCCGACACCCTTGACCACATAGCGGACGCCGGTCTCCACGATCGAGCCGCCGGAGATGTTGCGGTTGAACTCGTTGATCTTCGATGCCACGGCAGACGGTGTGAGGCCATAGGCTTCGAGCATGTAGGGATCGGTCTCGACCACGACCTCCTTTTCCTCCTCGCCTATCAGCCGTACGTCCGCGATGCCCTCGAGCCTGATGAGCTCGTTGCGGATATATGACTCCCCCACCTGCCTGAGCTCGTCCATGTCGTCGATGGCGGGATGGGAGAGGGCGAGGGTGATGATGGGAGCGGCGTTCGGATCGTACTGGCTGATGAGCAGATCGTCGATCTCGTCATTCTGGCTGAAATTCGCCAGCGCCTTCTGCAGGTCCAGGAACGCCTCGTCCATGGAGGTGTTCCACGAGTATTCGACGGTCACGAGCGCCGTGCCCACGCGGCATGAGGACTGGACACCGATCACATTCTTCTGCCGGCTGGCCAGCGCCTCGATGGATTCGACGAATTTACGCTCCATTTCGGCGGGGGGGAGCTCGCCCGCCTCCAGCTCGACGAACAGCCGCGGATTGCGCACATCGGGGAACAGGTCCATGCCCAGCTTTGAGAATGAGATGTATCCCAGCAGAAAAACGCCCAGGATGATCATCATGATGGTGATGGGATAATCCACCGAGAATTGGGATAGCTTTTTCATAATGGTTTCATCGTCACAGTTGAAATCTCAGCTTGTTTATGCCCGCCGCTGCGGGTCCGTGTTTCATCGGCGGCGGTACGGAGAAGAGCCGTGGCCGGGCCGGTCCTATTCGACGATCCTGACCTTGGAGCCGTCGCGCAGCGTTTCGAAACCCTCCACGACCAGCCGGTCGCCGGAAGCGAGACCCTCCAGGACCTCCATCTCATCGGGATTCTCGAGCCCCGGCCTCACGGTTCGTTCACGCGCGAATCCCCGGTCCACGACAAACACCGTGCGCCTGTTGCGGCGGGAGAGCACGATATCCTTCGGGACCACGATGGTGTCCTCGCTTTTCCTCACCACGATCTCCGCCTTGACGAACATGCCGGGACGGAACAGCAGATCGGGGTTGTCGATCGTGACAACCGCGTCGAACGTCCTGGTCTCCGGATCGAGAGCCGGTGAAACCTGGCTGATGCGGCCCTGGAGCTTCTTGTCTGGCAGGGTGTAGTTCGTCAGGCGCGTTTCCTGTCCCACCGCTATGTCGCCCATGAGCTTTCCGGGAATGCTCACATCCATTGTCATGGCGCCGTAGTCCATGATCTGCACCATGTCCGAGCCGGACGCCGCCTTGACGCCCTCCGTGTAATAGGGGATGTCCGTGATGACCCCGTCGAAGGGCGCCGTGATCTTCATCTTCGCAAGCTGGAGAAGGGCGTTCTCGTGGTTCAGGCGGGCATCGAGATATGCTTTTTCGGCGTTTCTGAGCTCACGCAGCGTCACCCCGCCCTTGTCATAGAGGGATTGCTGTTTCTCATATTCGTTTTTCGTGATCTCGAGGTTCATTTCCACTGATTCGATGCGGATGGAATTCTCCTGCTCGGGGTTGTCGAGATACACGATGATCCCGTCCTTTTTCACCGTGTCCCCGAGAACGAAGGGACGGTTGCTGCGGGGATTGAGCGCCTTGCGGTAGAACCCCGCCATCTCGGACCGCACCATGACCTCTTTCGACGCCGTAACCGTACCGGTGGTCGTCACATACTCCTCGATCGAGCCCGGTTCGATCTCCCGCACCGTCACCGGCACCTCGATGTCCATCTCGACGCCGGTTTCGTCTCCGCCGCACCCCGCCATACATGCGAGGGCGATGATGGACAAAGCTTTCGCTGTTCGCTTCACTGTCTGCTCCGTGTTTATCGTTCGGGTTGTATGTTTTCGTTCGTCGCCCTCGAATGCAGCGTCCCCGGTTCCATGATTCTCAGCCGCCCGCTATGGTTACGTCGTCCGGCCCCGGCGGGACTTGACGGACGGGCGTCATTCTTCCAGTTCCGCGGTCAGGTCCGCGGGAAGAACCGGTGCATTTCTCTCGAAATCCCAGAGCGAGAGCACCTTCAGTTCCAGGAGGCCGAGCTTGTAGTCTATCTGCGACTGGACCAGGTTGATCTGACGCTGTGAGAGCTGGGTCTGGAACAGGCTCAGGTCCATGCCGGTCAGATCACCGTTCTTGTATCGCTCGAGATTGAGTTCATAGGTGAGGCGGGCGTTCCTGATGCTCTGTTCGGCGATTCCTATCTGGGTCACCAGATTGGCGAGGCTCCGCCTGGCCTTGCGTATCGCGATGGTGATGGCCGTTTTCTCGTCTTCCAGCGTGAGCTTGTTCCTCTTGATGTTCGTTTCCGAGGCTTTCACCCGCGCTTCGTTCTCGCCCCAGTCCCAGAGGGGGATCTGGAACGAAAGGCCCACTTCCTCGCGACGTGTCGGGTTGCCGTAGAGGCCGCTGAACCGCTCGTCGGTCCCGATGATGCCATAGGAGAGCGAGACGTTGCCCACGAACTCGTTCTGGGCGCGGGTGCGGACGAGATTGTACCGGGCGTTCTCGATATTGATCTTGTGCTGACGGAGCTCGAGACGGTTGGCGAGGGCGCTTTGGAGCGCCTTGTCCATATCGACCTCCACCGGGTCGAAGGTGACAGTCGCCTGGATGGCAAGGGGCTCGTCCAGAGGAAGGCCGATCAGTTCCTTGAGGGAGTCGTAGCTGTTGTCGAGGGAGACACGGCGGTTCTCCACGGTGGACCGGCTGGACGCGAGGTTGAGTTCGGCCTGGTAGAGCTCCTCCTCGGCCAGAAGGCCGGCGTCCACCTTGTTCTTCACGATCTCGTAGTTCTGCCGGTTGTTCTCCAGTTCCTCCTCGGCGATGTCCAGGTTCATGATCGCTTCATAGGCCGCATAGAATGACTGGGCCACCTGACGTTCGAGAGAGAGCTGCTGAACGGCGAATGTCAGCCTGGTCGATTCCAGGTCGAGCTCGAGTTCGCGCAGGTCGAGCCGGGTGCGGTTATAGGTGAAGATGGGCTGGTCGAAATTGAGATACAGATTGTTGTTGAACGACTTGTCCCTGATGTCGCGGTATTCGCTGTAGGAATCCTGCCACGAGAAGTTGTTGATGAGGGAGAGGGTGCCGTCGGTTTTCGCGATGGGCTGGGTTATGGAGAACGTTCCGCGCGACGATGTGGTCTTGGTGGAGCTCCAGTCTGAGAGGAAGGTGTTGAATTCACGGTTCCGGGAGAAACTGAAAGGATTCAGGGTCAGCCGGAAATTGGACTTGAGCGCGGCTTCCTGGGCCTTGAGCATTTCGCTCGACCGCTCCAGGTCAAGTTTCGTGCGCCTGATGTCGGGGCTGTTCTCCATGGCGATATCCATGGCGCTGTCATAGGTCAGGATGGTCTGGGCGCCGGCTCCTGAAGAGAACAGGAGCAGGAGTGTCAGCGCCGCCGCGGACAGTGCGCCCGGGGAACGGGTGAGCGAAAGAGATCGTTGCATCGGTGGTTTCCTCGTCTATCGTGTTCGTTCGTTGATATCACCTGAATTCGCCGTGCGCCCCGCGCCGTTGCGCACTGACCATTTGACCGCGTCCGCCACGACGATACGGCCGTCGGATTCATCGCTGAGCTCCACGCGCGGTGTGACCTCAGAAAAATAGAAAGAACCCAGGTACACCCAGCCGGTTTCGGCGCGCGAGAGGTCGATTTCCACCTCGTCGACGCCGTCATCGTGCCGGATGGTGAAATGGAAATCCTCGAGGGAGGAGCGCCGCCGGTCGTTTCCACCGCGCCTTCGCCCGAAGCCCCTGTTCTGCTCGGCGGTATGGAAATAGACATCGTACATCCCGGCCTCGGGCAGGTTCGCGGTCCAGATGGCGGTGTTGTCGCCGTCGCCTGCGCGGATGAACGCCGCGGAGCGCCTGACGGCGCCGAAATAGTCGCTTCCCGTGGTCGTCATCCATGTGCGGGGAAGGTTCCAGAAGCGCATGCCGGTGTATTCTTCCTCCACGGCTGTTGTTCTGTCGCCCAGAAGGCGTTTCAGGAAACTCTCCTCTATGTTGGTTTGTGTCGAGAAGCCGGAACTTTCGTTGTCGACGATGGTTTCCCCGGGCTGTTCCAGGGACGCCGGCGTGTCGGCCGCCACCGCGCCCTCGAACGGGATATGGTCCTCGACCCGTTCGATCTCCTGGAAATCGTTTTCGATCAGGACCGGAATATTGCGGGAGACATGGGTGTTGATGGTGACCGCGCCCGGCCGTTCCTCGAGCACGATGCCGATCCTTCTCGTTTCCTCTCCGGGGACGATAAAGGCGTACGAATATTCGTTCTCATTCCCGCCGGGACCGCCGAAGAATCCCCCACGGCCCCCTCGCCCCCCGCCGAAGCCGCCGCTCCGTATCCGGAATTCCGCGGTGACGACACCCTCGACCGTTTCGATGTTCGTGACCGGGAAGGTGACCTGGTAGAGGGGACGGTCGTCCTCGATGTATTCCACGCATTCGGCCCGCGAGACGACGAAGGCGGGAAGGGTGGAGGCGTGAACCATCGTGTCGAGGCTCGGACCGATGTCGTGGGAATATTCCTCTCCCAGCGCCCGGACGAAATCCTCGGCG
The DNA here is from genome assembly GCA_964400815.1 of uncultured bacterium. Taxonomy (GTDB): domain Bacteria; phylum Latescibacterota; class Latescibacteria; order Latescibacterales; family Latescibacteraceae. Next base: position 2,025 of record CAYNWJ010000159.1, on the reverse strand, counting down.
GGGACCGTCTCGAAACGGTGATAATACAGGTAGTCGTCGATGAACACCTTCAGGCCGTCGTTCCCCGCAATGCTCTCGATCTTGGCGAACAGGGAGGCTGTCCGCGTTTTCAGGGCGTTCTGCGCTTCGAGCACGTCCTCGGGTTGTTCGAGCAGTTCGAACAGGGGCTGTTTCTCGAGCATGAGATTGGCCCGCTCCTCCTCCGAAAGGCCGGTGATGTTTCTGAGGAACGACCGCCGCTGCTCGGTCCGGCCATTGAGATGGAATTCCATGACCGTGGGGAATATGGGCCAGGCGTCCGAGTGGAAATGGTTGCAATAGGAATAGAACATGGGGAAGGCTGAAAAATAGCCGCTGTAGTCGGGCATTAACAAGGTCCTGATATTGCCCGAGAGAAGCCCGCCGCGTGTCGAGCCGATCGCCCTTCTGATTGCAGCGAAGGAGAACGACGATCCGGAAAAGGTCCCGCCGATGAAATTGCGGAGCAGGCTCTCCTGCATTTCCTCTTCGGTCATGGTGCGGTCTCCTCCCCGGCCTCCCGGACCGCCCCGACCCCGGCGCTGCATCCAGTGCATGCGCTGGGCGAAATCGGCGTTCATCACGAAGGCGCCCTTCTCGGGCATGAGCACCAGTTCGGGCTGCACCGTTTCCTGGGCGACCGTCCAGAGGCGGGCATAGGCATAGAACGAAAGCGGTGTCTCGACCACGGAGAACCGCAGATAGGGGAAGAACATCCCCAGTTGGTCCTCATGGTTCACCAGCGTGTCGCTGATGATGTTCGACAGCGTTTCCTCGAGGTTCTCGCCGGTGAAGAGGTGTGAAAAATAATCGTGACCTTCGAGGATGTAATATGAGAACTCGATATCGTCCACGACGATGGACTTCTTTTCGTATGGGCCGATGGCCAGGGTCAGGCGGGGGAGTTTGGTGTCGGAATGGAAACGGAACGAACCGTCCCCGGCCGTTGACATGTTCCCCTGCGAAACGGCGGTGAGACCCGGCGCCGTATTCACCGTAAGGCTGAAATCCACGAAATCGCGTCTGTCGAGCCGCGGGAACGCCGAACCATAGGGGACGCCGGCCACCGGGTACCAGAGGCTCTCCGCGGTAAGCAGCACATACTCCGGTTCGATGAACGCATACCGCTTGCCGATGTTGTACAGGAACAGCCGGAACACGGATGAGCGATGATCCTCGTCGATGTCCACATAGCAGGCGTTTTCGTCTATAGCGCCGCTGTATCGGATCGTGAGCGAGTCCACGGTTCCGGCGGCGAGGGGGGTGTCCGGCGTGATCGATACCAGATGCCTGTCGCGTGAGTGGATGAACGGGCCGGTCCGCTCGATCGTTTCGATGCCGAGCCCCGGATTGAGGCTGAAGATGTAGGCGTCGACGGGGCTGTCATCCGTGTTTTCGAATACGATCTTCGCCGCGCATGAAATCGTCCCGCCCCGGTGATCGAGCTCGATATCGGTCCGCCGTATGGAGACTGTCGGCCGTGTCACCGCCTCGCGGTTGAGCCGGTCCATGGCGGTGCGCATGCCGCGTCCCTCCCGGATACGGCCGATGTAGACGCCGCCGAGGGTGAATCCGGCCGCGAGAAACGAAACCGCGAGAGCGAGGCAGATGAAGTCCACCATCCTCGACTGGGGCAGCCTGCGGATGAACATCACGGTCATGAGAATGCACCCCGTCCCCAGGAAGAAATAGATCCCCCGGTGGATGAGCACCCCTTCCAGGTCTGCGAAGCCGGTGAAGTCCGAATAGACGAGGGGGATGTTGAAGGCCATGTAGTCGAACAGATAGTCGAAGCGGGCGCCGAGGAAGAACATGGTGGTGGCGATATAGCCCAGGAGGATGATGAAGGTGATAGCCTGGCTCTTGATGGTGGCCATGAGCAGGAACGAAAGCCCGAAGATGAAGGTCAGCGTGGGCAGGCTGATCAGGAGCGGATAGGCGATATAGGCGACCGGCTCAACCGGGATGTCGGCGAAGAAGGCGTTGAACACGAACGCCACCGCCAGC
>CAYNWJ010000158.1:7418-8508 GCA_964400815.1 uncultured bacterium | reverse complement strand
CGCCACCGACCGGAACCGTAACGACACCTATGAGGCATGGGCCGTTCTCGACAGAATGGCCTTCGCGAACATTCTCCGCGAGCGTGTCGACCAGATCGACCGCAACGTGGAAACGCGGCTCGCCAATCCCGGCGGGACCGACATGCAGATGCTCAGGACCTATTCGAAGGCCCTGAGCGATCTGGTCATGCGCGAGCAGTACCGGCAGGACCTGATCGTTCTCGGCGGGGGAGCGCCTTTCGATCCCCGTGACGACCTTCTGAACACGGTCATGACCACCCTGGAGGAGCTTGTCGCGGATTCCTTCGACATGGCGGTCGTGTTCGAGGGGGATATGGAGCGTCGTGTCAGGTCGGGCCTCGTCGACGCCATCGTGGCGGCCGGCATCAGGCTCAAGGAATACCGTGACGAGGAATCCGCAGCCGACGCGGGCGCCGACATGACCCTGATCGTGGAGCACGCGCCGTCCTTCCAGGAGGCCTCCTTCCGCAACAGGACCTTCCACCATGTGGAGTGGCTCCTCTCGGTCACCGCCACGATCCCCGGGACCGGCGAGATCGTTGATTCGCTGACCATCGAGGGCAAGCAGGCCGGGGCGGCCAATCCCAAACAGGCCGAAGACCGCATGATCAAGGACATCCTGGGGGAACAGGTCCCCCGGGTCACGAAGTGGGTGTATTCGATCGTTTTCGCCCCCGACGAACAATGACCCCGTAACAGAACGAGAAAACCGGAAGAGGAGCGTGAACACCGTGCGTATGAAAACCATCGGGACATCGTCGAAGGCCCTCCGGACACTCGCGCTGCTTCTTGCGGCGGTGGTGCTCGTCGCGGCGGGCGAGACGGTCACCCTTCTGAGACAGACCCAGGGCCGCGAGGGTCCGGGATCCTATTACAAGCTGGTGAAGCTCATTCCCCAGGGAACGAAGGTCACCATCAAAAAGACGCAGCGAACCTGGCGCCTGATCGCATTCGACAACGACGACGTGTGGATTTCGGGTAACTCCTTCTCCGAAAAGCAGGAAACGAGCGCCGGACGTGATCCCTTCCAGTCCCTGTCATCCGACAACATCTCGGCCCAGGCGTCCCC
>CAYNWJ010000158.1:0-7408 GCA_964400815.1 uncultured bacterium | reverse complement strand
GGCGATCAAGGGGTTCTGGACGCGTTATTCCCGGGCCCTCGGGACGCTCTACGAACTTCCCGTGGACGGGTATGACATACCGCCGCGGGATTTCGAGCAATTCGCTTCCGGCCGCGCGCGCGAAGTGAACCGTGAACGGCTGTTCGACCGGTTCGACCTGGACGACCGCGACAAGAAGCACGACATCTCCCTGGAAAAGGAATATTCCATCGGGTATGCCTGCGCCTCCGCGGTGGCCGACGCCCCGCCACTGAGCGAGGGGAGTGCGCTCGACTATGTTCACAAGGTGGGATGGTATATCGCCCAGGCCACCGAGCGTTATGACATGCGCTTCAAATTCTACATCCTCGACACCGACCGCATCAACGCCATCTCATGTCCCGGCGGCTACATCGTCCTCACGAAGGGCCTTCTGCGCAAACTTTCGGACGAGTCCGAGCTTGCGGCCCTGCTCGCCCACGAGATGGCCCATGTCATCGCGGGCCACGGTATGCTGGCGGCCATGGAGAACGAGGTGCAGAGAAAAGCCGACAGCGCCTTCGACATCCTCAACCGTTCCACGAGCGGCCCCACGGAGGCCGAGGAGGACCTCATCGCCATCGCCAACCGCGCGGTATCCATCGCACAGAGCCCCAAGCTGGACGAATACGAGTTCGAGGCGGATGAGATGGCGCTCCGGTACATGGCCAGGAGCGGCTATGACCTGGGCGGTCTCGGCCGTATGCTCGAAAAGCTCAAGGCGGAACATGACAGGAACACCGACATCTTCGACCTGAACTACCGCAACCACCCCGATTTCGGCGAGCGCATGAAACGCGCCGAACGGGAGATGCGCGACTACCGGAACTATTCCGGAGCGGCGTTCGCAGCCGATTACAGCCGGAACATGTCCCTGTAGAAAGGACCATCCCGCAGGATCAAGGAGCGTTACGTGCCGAAATCTCCGGTTTCCAGAAAAGAACTGTGGCAGGAACTGATTCTCATCGTTCTCGTCCTGCTGTTGATGGCGACAATGTCAGTGACCGGCGTTCTCCGGTATGTGAACTGGAAAGCATTCGACGTGATGATCACCCTCGACCGGCGTCCCCCCGTTCACAAGGACAATGTGGTTTTCGTCTGCATCGACCAGCAGAGCTTGGACTATTTCGACGAGGAGACAGGCAACGGGTGGCCGTGGCCGCGGGATTTCTACGGCCGGACCGTATGGCACCTGATGGACTGCGGCGCCAGGGCGGTGGTGTTCGATGTCATCTATTCCGAGAACGACATCGACCGCTCCTACATCACCGGCGAGCAGAGCGACGACGAGTTCGCGGCGGCCATCGAGGCTTCGGGGATCACCTATCTCGCGGTGGCGGGAGAAGAGGAGTCGATAACCGACAACATCATGCCCGACAGCGGCTTTTTCCTCGAGGAGCATGTTCCGGCATTCGAGACACTGGGGAATGTCAAACAGTACCGTTCGGCGGTGTTTCCCCTCGAGAAGTTCGTGGACGGGGCGCGCGGCCTCGGCATGGTGGATCACGACCCCGAGGACGACGGCATCCTCCGGCGCTATCCCCTCGTGGCGAAGCTCGACGGCAGATATGTTCCCTCGCTCGCCTATGCGGTCGTGCGCGACATACTGGGTGATGAAGAACGGGGCCGCATCGTCGATCTCATCGAAAACGACCGCACGGTCATCGACGACGAGGGAACATTCCTGGTCAACTGGTACGGCAGGGGCGACTCGGGCCGCGGCAGGGAGGGCAGCGACGGTGTGTTCATGTACTATTCCTTCGTCGCCACGCTCCTTTCGGCCATCAACATGGAGCAGGGGAAGGAACCGATCATCCCGCCCGAGGTGTTCAGGGACAAGATCGTCATCATCGGTTCGAACGCGCCCGGCCTCCTGGACATGAAGAGCACGCCCTTCACCTATCAGAGCATCTACCCGGGCATGGAGATACATGCCACGGCCATCGAGAACCTCCTGGCGGGGGATTACATCGCCCGCGCGCCGTTCTGGCTCCTCTATCTGCTGATGACGGTGATCGCAGCGGTCCTCTTCGCCTTCAAGAAGAGCATCGTCAGCCTCCGGGCGTTCATCGCCTTTTTCATCGTGCTCGTGATTATCGAGGCGGGCGCCATCTATGGTGTGTTCGTGTCGAAGTCACTTTTCATCGGCGCGGCGGAAGTCCTGGGGACCTCGACATTCGTGTTCGCCGGTCTGGTGATCTCCGGCTATTTCCAGGAAACCAAGGAAAAGCGCGTGCTCAGAAGCCATTTCGGCCGCTATGTGAACGAAACGGTCATGAACGAGATCCTCGAGAACCCGAACACGGTCGATTTCGAGGGCCGCACCATCGACGCCACCATCATGGCGACGGACATCCAGGGGTTCACAAGCATCTCGGAGAAGCTCAAGGCCCACGAGGTGGTCGCCCGGCTGAACGGCTACCTGTCCGAGGTGTCGGAACTGCTCATCGACAACGGCGCCTATATCAACAAGTACATCGGGGACGCCATCCTCGCGCTCTATGGCGCTTTCGAGGAGCCCGACCACATGAAACGCGCCTGCCTGGCCGCTGTCAACGCCCAGAAGATCATCCAGAACCGTGTCGAGGAGGCTGAAAAAAACGGCGACATCCCCTTCATCACGCGCATGGGCATCACCACCGGAGAGATGACGATGGGTAATATCGGCTCGGAGCGCAAGATCGAATATACGGTCATCGGCGACACGGTCAACACGGCCTTCCGCATGGAAGGGCTGAACAAGTATTACGGCACCCGTATTCTCGTGGGCGAGCGGACGAAGCAGGGCGCGGGCGACGGTTTCGAGTTCCGTCTGCTCGATATCCTCCGTGTCAAGGGCAAGGAAACTCCCGAGCGGGTCTATGAGCTCATGGGCATCGCAGGCGAGATCGATTCCGAACGATTGCGCAGACGGGACGATTTCGAGGCGGCCATAGAACTCTACCGCCAGCAGCGGTTCACCGAGGCGAAGGAGATGTTCGCGCGTCTCGCGGACGAAGACGACTACGCCGCCGGTGTGTTCGCCGGGCGCTGCGATACCTTCCTCGCCGAACCTCCTGAACCCCGCTGGGACGGTGTCTGGACCATGACGAGCAAGTGACATTTCCTTCCATCATTTCCCCTATTCTGTAAGCTACGCAGCTTAAAGATAGGACACGAGCATTCTATCCGAGCCGGCCATCGATTATATAACCCCTCCGTCACTGGCGTGACACCTCCCCTGACAGGGGAGGCAGGTACGGCGATCGTCGGCGGCACAGGGGTCCCCCTGTCAGGGGGACGAGGACGAAGTCCGGAGGGGGTTATCATGTAATCCTCATAATCCCGGTTCAGCAATTGAAAACTGCCGAAACAACTGTGTTTGCCGTCGGAAAATGGGGAATGCTCGCCCTGCATTGAAATCTTGAACATCCCTCTCCCGCGCTGTATATTGTTCTCCCGAAACCGATTCCGCCAACCGATATCAAGGAGAACACCCATGCGTCATACCATCATCCTGTTCAGCGCCATTATCATGCTCGCCGCGGCTTTCACGGCCGCCGCGGACGATGCCCCGGTGTCCTATTATCTGTCCTTCGACGATTTAGCCTTTCTCGAAGACTGTTATGTGGCGCAGTCAGAACTCAAGACCCCGGAGGAGAGGAAGCTCGAAACGGTCGATGGGCGCTTCGGCGGGGCCCTCTACTTGGGCGCCGTGCCCCTAGTCATGGACGAGAACAACATGAGCGGTATCGACCTGGACCTGGTGACCGCGGTCATCTACAACGTGGCCATGGCGGGGCGCAAGGGCACGGGCTATGACGAGCCCTTCATCTGGGGCGCGGGACGGCTGCATCCGGCGTACGGGGCGCTGTCATTCTGGGTGAAGGGCCCTCTGCGAGAGGGGATGCTCTTCAACCAGTCGGCGAGTTCCTTCGGACGGCTGGAGAAGGAACTGCTGCAGGTGCGGCTCGGTGCGGACGGCTCCATCAGCGCCTATGTCGAGGACGCACGCTATGTCCGCCATACGGTGCGGACGGCCCCCCTCTGGCGTGAGAACGAATGGCATCACATCGTCTTCATGTGGGACAGGTCATCGGGGCTGTCCCTCTGGGTGGACGGCCGTGAGGAGGCATCCTCCATGGGAACAGACGCCTGGTGGGAGAATCAGCGGCCGGGCCTCTTCCATCTTCCCATGGCTCAGGCGGCATACGACGAGTTCCGTATATTCCGCCGGCCCCTGTCAGGGGAGGAGATCGCGGCGCTCCACGAGCGGAACGAGCCTCCCGTGGAACCCCTCGACCGTCATTTCGACGCCTACTCCGCCGGCCGCCTGAAACAGGCCTTCTGTGACGACATCACGCGCTTCCCTGCGGTTCGACCCTCCACGGGAGACATGCTCGCCGTGCGGCAGGTCACACCAGACCGCATTCACGACGAGGGTGTGGCTGGTTGGTGGCTGGCGGACGGCCGGTACGAATGCGCCTGGCCCCACGAGTACGGTATGTTCACGATCATCCCCGGTGACGCCGACTATCACGCCGATCACGCCGACATCGTTCCGCCCCCCGGTAAAAACGTGAACTATATCGCCATCGAGGGCAATCTCGACGGTGTCGCGGTGCTCGCCGAAAGGATGGACGGTGGATTTTCAGGGTCTCCCGCCCTTCGTGTCCCGGAGACCACATCGTTCCATTTCGGCTCCATGATCGATGTCCCGGAAGGCGCCACGCTGCGGATTCCCTTCATGAAGGAATACGGCACCCCGCCGGGATTCGAGGGCGACGCCGTGCGCCTTCCCCTCTCGGGCGATCTCAGGATCCATGAGGTCGGATTGTTCAGCGTGGGGGAGGAACCCTACGATGACGCGCCGGGCGACAAGACCCTCATCGTCATGCCCGATGCGCCCGCGCTCGACGGCCCCAGGTACGGTCCGGCGTTCGAGGCGCTGGTATCCGCACCCGACCGCGACTCCGCAGGGCTGTTCATGACCGCGGCCGGCAAACTCCCCGTACAGACGATCGAACTCGAACCCATGACCGCGCTCAATCTCTTTTCCGAGCAGGCGGCGGGAAAAACGCCCTGTTCCTCCCTCATCCTCGACCTTGCCGTCGAGTCCCCCGCCGGCGGCAACGCGCTCATCGTCCGCGTGCCAAATCCCGCGGTGCCCTCCCAGCTCTGGGGACAGGCCGAGGTGCGGCTCGATGGGTTCACGGACGGTGTCCAGCGTCTGCGGCTCAGGCTCGGGTTCGATCCCTTCTGGCTCGTGGACGGTGACCGGCTGTGGGTGCAGGTGACCGCCACCGACGGGATGACCATGCGATGCGGCGGCAACGATCCCTCGCGGGTCATTCTCCGTCCGGAGTTCGACCGCCGCGCCGCGGAAGAGGCGTTCGCCTGGAAATGCATGCGCCCGGCCATGACCACATACAGCAAGATGTTCGAATACATGCCCTGGCGGATCACCGGACGCTTCCCGGACGTGGACGCCCCGGTGAATTTCAACGGGCCCTTCGACATGGTCTATCCCTGGCAGGCGGTGCTCAAGGTGGAGCCTGAAAACAAGATGGCCCTGATCTACCGCGAGCTGGTCACCCGGCGATACGATTCGAACGCATTTCCACCGGACGGCATGACCTTCCCGCCGAAGGAATACGGGGCCCCCGCGAACGCGCCCGAGTGGGCCGTGTATTACCGGGATTTCATGGAGCGCCGGGAACGCATCGTCGACTGGTGGGGCCATCACCAGCGCTCGGACGGTCAGGTGGGCGGCGGCTGGAACGACGACACCCTGGTCTTTTCCAGCGATCACGGCCGCGAGGGCGGCTATTCCGACATGATCCTGGACGGGAACGAAACCGCCCGCAGGCTTTTCAGCCGGGTCTTCGAGGGATTCGCGGAGACGGGACTCTTCGAGGGCGGATACTGCCGTATCACGCCCATGGACCGGCTTCACAACGGCGATTTCATCCGCGAACGTTACAAGTACATGATCTACAACCTCGGCGATCCCCTCGGCGCCACCTGGGCGCTTGAGGAGGCCTGGCGCCATGGGAAGCCCGAGCGGACACCGGTGAATTACGGTGACGGTACGGCCTTTCTCTTCGGGGTCAATGTCCTCGACTGGTACTGGAACCGCAGGGAACCCGCCGGCGCCTATGTCCTCGAGGATACGGAGGAGATGACCGCCATACTCAAAAAGGCGTCCGAGGCGTTCAGCGATACGGTCTTCTGGCGGTTCACCGGGGCGCGCGTCCACACGGACGACATGTCGCCCTACGGTTCCGACATCATGCACGACCTCATTTGCGGGGGATTCGGTGAGCGCGACCGGAGCGGCGGGGTCTATTACACTCATGTCAATCTCAATCTGGGCGTGGGCTGGATCGGGGGCGGCGGCTCCGACCTGGCCCGCATGTTCGAATATTCGGGTGACGACGGATTCCGTGTGCGTATGTATTCGTTCGACTCTCTCGACCGCCCTGTCGTCGCCAGGCTCTTCAGACTTGCGCCCGGCCGGTACCGCGTGACACTCGCCGGTGATCGTGACGGGGACGGCCGGTATGAAACCACCATTCTGGACGAGCGGCGCGACCTGGAACGCTTCGGCCGGCTTCCGCTCACACTGCCGCCGCGCATGCCGCTCCATCTCGCGGTATCGCTTGAAACACGCGCGCCCGATCCCGGCGACCGGCCCGACCTGGCGGTCAACGACCGGTTCGTCACCCGCGCATCCGACGGCTCCCTCGATGTCACCGTGCACAACATCGGCAGTGCGCCCTCGGGACCCTTCACCGTCGCTGTGCTCGACAGCGACGGCCGTGTCGTTCGTGAAATACGGCAGCCGTCTCTCGACGCCCCGCTGGACTATGTGCCACGTACGGCAACGGTGCGTTTCGACGGCATCCCCCGGTCCGGCGGGATGCGGGTCGAGATCGATCCCGGCGGCGCGGTGGACGAGATTTTCGAGGAGAACAACGGAGCTGCTGTACCGGATTAGTGGGATTGATCTTTGGCAGAAAACACCACTCACCCCCTGTCACTTCGTGACATCCCCCTCTCCCGCCGCGAAAGAGGGGGAATCCATGATTAATGACACTCTCGGGCGTGCAACACCCCTTCTTTCAAAGACTTAAGAGAAGGGGTCGGGGGATGAGTTTTGAGCTGTTACCATCCCCCTTCAGTGGAATGAAAAAAATGGGATTGGCGGTGAAATGAATCCCTTGATTTCAACGGTACACGTGTATATTATTGATGAAATCCCTGCAATCTGATCATTCGGAGAGGTGAGCATGATCATCACCCGCTGCACCGCCTTCCATCTGAGAGCCCCGCTCGAAAATCCCTGCAGGACCACCTTCGGCGTCCTCACCGCGCGCCGGGCGGTATTCATCCGGCTCACTGACGAGAC
>CAYNWJ010000157.1:0-8523 GCA_964400815.1 uncultured bacterium | reverse complement strand
CCAGCGCCGACTCCACGCAGACCTGCGCCGCCTCCGGGCTGTACTTGCAGCCGTCCACCTCGTAGTCGCTGTCGATGAACTCCTTCGCCGTGGGCATGTAGCCGTAATAGCCGTTGGCCACGCCCATGGCGAACGTCCTGCCCTCGAACGGCGAGCGGTTCTTGATCTCCAGGGCGATCTCGGAGAACACCTCTCCCGGCAGGGTCACGAACACGGCGTCCCCGATGCGCACCGCCTGCTGCTCCATTGAAATGGTCTCCCCGCCCAGTTCGCCGCCGTAGAACTTCTTCGCGAAATCCAGCCGCTGATGAGCCGAGAAATGCCTGAAACGGAGCATGTCCAGCGTCTTTGTGCCCTCGTATTCAGGTTTCTTCTCCATCTCCGCAAGGGCGGTGTCGGCCTCTGCGGCGGCGCGTTCAGCCTCATCGAGGGTCAGGGGGAATGATTTCCTGAGAGGAAAGTCGTTGAAGGCGCAGGTGGAGGCGGTTTCGAGGCGGTCGGTGGTCCGGATCGAATCGATCGCCCCGGCGACGGCGTCCGCCATCTGCCGCCCCTTGACCTCGATGTACCAGTAGTTCCGCACCGGCATGTCCACGCCCACTGCGGACAGCTCCGACGAATAGCCCGTGTTGATGTCTCCCTGGGCGGACTGGTAGTAGGCGGCCCAGACATTATCCCCAAGCGCCTCCTTCACCCCCCTGATGGCGTAGTACGGCCAGTCCTCTGAATAGAGCCTGTTACGCCAGTCGAGGGTGGAGGGATGGCAGCCGTAATTGAAGCCCACGCCAAGGAGTTTCCCGTCGGCGTCCTCCACCCTGATGAGGCCCAGCTGGGGATCGGGGTGCAGGCCTCCATAGAGGAGACGGCGGCGGTTGCGGCCCAGTTCGAGCAGTTCCGTGGAGCCGATGCCGATCCTGCCTGGTCTGCGGCCCTCCCAGGCATCCACCGCGCTCCGGACCGATCCTTCGACCAGGAAGGACCGATAGTCGTCACCCGCCTTTTCCACATAGGGCCCGGCATGGGTGTGGGTGCAGGAGATCATGACATTCTCACCGGGAATGCCGGTTCGCGCGGCCACGCCCTCCCTGATCTCCGCGACCAGGTCACGCTCGAGATAGACGATGGACAGGGTCATGAGGACCACCGGTACGCCGTTGGTCCCCACCACGAGAAGCGAGCGGGCGTGCAGTTCGTCGTGGACGCCCGTGGCCACCTGGCTCCGGGCGAAACCGCGCATGAGAAGATTGTCCTTCGGCGTGATGACCGTTTCGCCGAGGCCGACGAGGATGGTGTCTCCCGGCTGGGATGCTTTGTTCATTGGATGACTCCCGGTTGGTGTCGTGTGTGTGATCGATTGCACTGAGTTCGGGAATGCCCTCCGGACAGTGTGCGCCGTCTATCCGCAGCGCGAGAACCCGCAGGACCGGCAGACCATGCAGCCCTCGGCGTTCACCAGCAGATGGCCGCATTCCGGGCAGACGCCGGCCATTTCGCCTTGAAGACGCTTTCCGGCGGTCTTCTTCACGGGAAAGCCGCTGTCGTCTTCGGCATCCGCGACGCCAGTCGGTCCGGCCGCGTTCCCTCCCGTGTCTCCGTTGTTCTCCTCCACGTACCGCGAGAGGGCCGTGGCGATGGCGTCGGAACAGGAGAGGATCAGCCTGCCGTTGTGCCAGATCGAGGAGGGGCAGCGGATGCCCTTGAGCTGGGAGACGATCTCCTCCAGCCTGACCCCGCTCCGGAGGGCGATGGAAATGAGCCTGCTGATGGCCTCGGACTGGCTGGACGTGCACCCGCCGGACCGTCCCATCTGGCAGAAGACCTCGCACAGCCCGCTCTCGTCACGGTTGACCGTGACATAGAGATTGCCGCAGCCGGTGACCAGCTTCTCCGTGGCGCCGGTGGTGAGCGACGGGCGTGGACGGGGCTTGATCCGCGGGCGTCCCGTGGCAGGCGGGGCCTTTTCGGTCTTCGGCGCGCCGGTGGTCAGCACCTGGGCGTCCCGGGAGCCGTCGCGGAATATGGTGATGCCCTTGAGGCCCGCCTCATGGGCCAGACGGTATGCCGCGGCCACATCCTGCACGGCGGCCGCGCGGCTGAAGTTGATGGTCTTCGAGACGGCGTTGTCGGTGTGACGCTGGAAGGCCGCCTGGATGCGGACGTGCCACTCGACCGGGATCTCTCCGGCGGTGCGGAACAGCTCGGTGAAGGGCCCGGGGAGGTCCGTACGGTGCCCGATGCCGGTGTTCTCCAGGATTTCTCGCTCCAGTTCATCGTCGAGGATGCCCGCCTCCTCCGCCATCGCCCTGAAACGGGGGTGGAATTCGGACAGTTCCTTCCCCTCCAGAATGGTGCGGCGGTAGGCAAGCGCGAAGAGGGGCTCGATGCCGCTGGAGCAGGAGGAAATGATGCTGATGGTGCCGGTGGGGGCGATGGTGGTCGTGGTGGCGTTGCGCAGGGGTTTCTCGTCCCGCTGGTCATAGACGCTCCCCTCGAAGGCGGGGAAGGGGCCGCGTTCCACGGCCAGACGGCGGGATTCCTTCTTCGAACGGTCGTCGATGAAGGCCATGACCTCCCCGGCCAGCCGTTCGGCCTCCTCCGAATCGTACCGGACGCCCAGTGCGATGAGCATGTCGGCGAACCCCATGACTCCGAGGCCGATCTTACGGGTGGCGCGGGACATTTCGGCGATCTTCGCCAGCGGGAAGCGGTTGACCTCGATGACATTGTCCAGGAACCGCACCGCCAGGCGCACCGTACGGTCCAGGCGCTCCCAGTCGATGACCGTTTCACCGTCCCGTTCCGCGAGCATGCGGGAAAGATTGACCGAGCCGAGGTTGCAGGACTCGTAGGGAAGCAGCGGCTGCTCCCCGCAGGGATTCGTGGACTCGATGCGTCCAAGGTGCGGCAGGGGATTGGATTCATTGATACGGTCGATGAAAATGACGCCGGGATCGCCCGAGGCGTGGGCGTTCTCCACGATGAGGTCGAACAGCGCGCGCGCGCGTTCCTCTGATACGATATCCCCCGTGCGGGGATTTACCACGCTGAAGGTCCCGTCCGCCGCCACCGCCTCCATGAAGGCGTCGGTGACCGCCACGGAGATGTTGAAATTGGTGAAGCGCGCGCCGTCGTTCTTGCAGGTGACGAATTCACGGATGTCGGGATGATCGATGCGGAGAATGCCCATGTTCGCGCCGCGCCGGGTGCCGCCCTGCTTGATGGTCTCCGTGGCGGCGTCGAAGACGCTCATGAAGGACACCGGCCCGCTCGATACGCCGCGGGTGGAGCGCACCACGTCGTTCTTGGGCCGCAGCCGCGAGAAGGAAAAGCCCGTGCCGCCGCCGCTCTTGTGAATGAGCGAAGAATCCTTCACCGCCTGGAAGATGGAGTCCATGGAATCGTCCACGGGGATGACAAAGCAGGCCGAGAGCTGGCCCAGTTCGCGTCCCGCGTTCATGAGCGTGGGCGAGTTCGGCATGAACTCGAAGGCGGCCATCATGTTGAAGAACGCCGTTTCCGCGCGGTCGGTCAGGGCGCCCGAACCATACAGCTCCTCCGCCCCGGCGATGACCTTCGCCACGCGGGTGAACATGTCCGCGGGCTCCTCAGCGGGTTCGCCGGTGTCGTCCTTCTTGAGATAGCGGGCCCTGAGTACGGTGAGGGCGTTGTCCGATACGGTGACGGGTATTTTTTCGGCGTCCGGGGACAGGGCCTCGAGGATTTCCGTCGAGGACCTCGCGGCGGTCTTCTTGTCTATCGAAACAGTCATGGCATCTCCGTGATACGGCTTTTTTGGGATAAAACGATTGACGGGCGCGGCCTCCGCCGGATTCGACGGTTTTTTCGTCCTGCCCGGCATGGTGCGCGTGTAAAGAATTATAAACACTCGGGGCGCTCCTGTCAATACAATATACCATATCATCCCGCTCATCCAGGGAAAATTTATCGCCGCGGCCGCACCGATGAGGGGTGCAACCGGTGTGAAGCGCATGAAACCAAGCAGCGATACGTCAGATAATATCATGCGGGACAGCGCGTTACATGGTCCGCGCAAGCCCGGAGCAACCCGCCGGAGTCGTTTTTCAGCTTTCCAGGTGAAGATACTGCGATGAATGGTAACACGAATATTATTTTGGTACGTATAAATAGCACGTATTTTTTGTTTGTGTTATTATTGCCCGTTCACTATATTTCTTCCCGGAACGTGCTCTGCACATTTATCCGGCGTCTGTATTCCTGTCATCGAACATCATCGACACATTACGGAGGTTTCATGAAATCACTGTTCCCGCTCATGGCCATAGCCCTGCTCACCGTCCCCGGAGACCGGGCGGCGGCGCAGGACGACCTGGAAACCTATCTCCTCGAGGAGACCGTGGTCTCCGCCACGAAAAAGGAGGACGATGTGGCCGACGTCCCCCAGCCGGTCACCGTGATCTCCGGCCGGGAACTCCTCGACCGTCAGGCATACAACGCCGGCGAGATGCTCGATTTCGTCCCCGGCGTGCGCATCATCAGCGCTGGCACGGTCGGCCGCGACCAGGGCGTGTCCATCCGTTCCATGAACGGCGGCCCGGCGTCGAACAAGTCCCTCGTGCTCGTGGACGGCCGTCCCATAAACGATCCCTGGTCCGGTGGGGTCAACTGGAACGCCGTCCCCTTCGAGATGATCGACAGGATCGAAGTGGTGCGCGGCCCCGGATCGGCGCTCTATGGTTCCCAGGCATCGGGCGGCGTGATCAACATCAGGACCCGGCGGCCGGATGATGGATTCCACGGCTGGTTTTCCATCGGGAGGGAGATGAATGCGGCCGCTGATATCGACGAAAACGGCGATGACGGGTACGGCCGGCCGGAGGTGGGGGCGACGAAGGTGGGAGTGAACGCCTCCCACGGAAGCGAGCGGACCGATCACTTCGTGTCCCTCGGCTACCGCGACGCGCGCCAGCGTTTCCCGTCCCCCAACGACAACGACTGGTCGAACTACAACCTGTTCTACAAGGCCGATCACCGCGCCACGGACGATCTCACCGCAGGCGTGACCATCGACCACTATAACGACACATGGGACAACGCCGCCGCACGCACCCCCGGGGAGACGGCGCGCTCGGGAACGTCCGCCGATTTCACCATGCGCTGGAGTGAGGGGACCGGCACCCTCAACGGCCGTCTCTACCTCAACCGCCACACTACGGAGAACACCGTCTACACCGGTGATCTCGATACGGGCGAAAAGACGGTCCGCACCGGTCTCATGATCGATTATTCCCGCCCGCTCTCCGGATCCTCCATGATCATCGCAGGGTTCGACGGCCACTACGACAACGCCGAGGTCCGCTACGACAAGACGGTCATGGACATGCGGCCCCTGGGAGTGGACGAGGTGACCCTTCGCGACCGGTACACCGGCGAGCTCGGAACCGTTCGGGCCGATACCTTCGAGGGGACCTACGGCGGCAGGGTGCAGGACTACGACGAGACCAACGCAGCGGTGTTCGCCCAGTATTCCAGGTCCTTCGACCGCGGGGTCGAACTGGTCCTGGGCGGGAGGCTGGACACCCACTCGGAATTCGGCACGGTCTTCAATCCCAAGGCCGGGTTCACCTGGGACCTGCGGGACTCGAACGGCTGGACCACCACGGCCAAGGTCAATTACGGCACCGCCTTCCGTGCGCCGCCCATGTGGGGGCTGTTCTCGAAATCGGTGGGCGGGTACGGCGACCCCGATCTCGAGCCCGAACGTACGAAGAACATCGACATCGGCATCCACCAGCGCATGGGCGGCCGGGGCCGTATCGAGCTCACCTTCTTCCACATGGACGTGAGCAACCTGCTCATCAACGACAAGATGGGCTCCACAGGCCGCGGCTATTACGTCTTCGTCCCCACGGAGACGGGAACGGACACCATCAGCTTCAACCAGCGCAAGAATCTGGGCAACTATTCCCCGAAGGGCCTGGAGCTCGGTTTCGACCTCCGTCCCCACCGCATGTTCAGCCTCCGGGGCGCATATACCTGGCTCGATCCCGGCGATTTCACCTTCCAGACATCCGACAGCCGCCTGAACCTGGGAGCGGGGGCCTTCATCCCCGTGGCCGGACACCGTGTCGAGGCCGACCTCTCATACAACCACACGGGCGACGGGTATTTCTTCGACTACGAGTCCATGCCCTTCGAGGCGTTCGGGCTGATCGACGCGCGTCTGGCGTTCGTGTATGACGATTCCTGGCGTCTGGCGCTGAACGTGAAGAACCTCACCGATACCACCTACCGCCTCTGGCACTATATGTGGCAGCCGGGCCGCACGGTGACCGTATCGGTGGAAATCAGCTTCTGATGGAAACGAAGAAACCGTATTTCACGACCGTCGAGATACTCTTCCTCGCCTCCATGATCGGGCTCGATTTCGCCTGGGGCATGGTTGTCGGGCCGCTCCTGTCGGCGGCCGGGGTGCTCGAGGTGGTCAGGATCGACATGGTCGTGCCGGTGGCGATGATGCTGGTCACCCGCCTGGTGATCGACCGGTTCGGCACACTGGTGGTATACGAATTCGTGTGGGGTGTTCTGGCGGCGCTCGCCCGTCCCGCGAGCTTCGGCAACATCCCCGCCTTCATGAAGATCGTCCCGGCGGTGATCTACGGCCTCATTCTCGACTGTCTCATGGAGCTGTTCAGGAACCGCCGTCTTCTCAGGCTCAATGTGGCGGCGGTCGCGGGCGGCGCGGCGAACCAGGCGGCGTTTCTCCTCATCCGCATGCTCTTCGGGCTGCCCTGGAGCGGTGTGGTGCAGCTCCTCTTCGGTGTGTCGCTCATCACCACGGCCGCGGTCAACCTGGTCGCCGCCCACATGGCCTTCCTCGTCTGGAACGGCATCGAGAGAAGCGGCTGGGACCGGCGCATACGCTCATGGAGGACCGGCTGATGCTTTCGCTCAGGAATGTCACCCTCCGGTTCGGCGGCGATGACGATCCGCTTCTGTCTTCGGTCTCCCTCGACCTCCGGCCGGGGGAAATCACGGGCGTCACCGGCCCCTCGGGCGGCGGCAAGACCCTCCTGGGGCTGGTGGCCGCCGA
This sequence comes from uncultured bacterium, assembly GCA_964400815.1. Lineage (GTDB taxonomy): Bacteria > Latescibacterota > Latescibacteria > Latescibacterales > Latescibacteraceae. The sequence continues at coordinate 1,451 of CAYNWJ010000157.1, read as the reverse complement.
TGTCATCCCCCGCGTGATACCGGCGCGTCTCGACGGTTCCGTGGAGCGGACGCATGGCCGGCAGCCGGAATCCACTTCCGCCGCCGTGGTGTTCCAGGACCCGTCCTTCCAGCTCCTCGCCCGCACCGTCCGCGACGAACTGCTCTACACCCCCCGCAGGTTCGGCTGGGACATGGACGGTGTCACGGCGGACCTCGCCGGCGTCGTCGGCTCTCTCGACCTGGGGCATCTTCTCGACCGGCATCCCCGGGACCTCTCCACGGGGGAGGTCCAGCGGGTTGCCGTGGGAGCGGCGCTCATGCAGCGTCCCGCGCTCCTGGTGCTGGACGAACCCACTCAGTATCAGGACCTGTTCCACGTGGAGCGGACCCTCGAAACGGTGCGCCGGCACGCGGAAGACCGCGGGACAGCCGTCCTCCTCATCGAGCACCACACGTCCCTTCTCGAGAGATTCTGCACGAGGACCCTGCGGATGGACGGGGGCGGTCTTTCCGAGTGGCGCCCCGTCGAACCGGTCTTCCCCGTGAACGGCCTTCCCGTGGTCACGGCGTCGTCGCCGTGCTTCGATCTCAAGGGGGTCGGGTTTTCATACAGCGGCGGCGGGCGGGCCCTCGATGATGTCACCCTTTCGATCAAGCGCGGCGAGAGCGTGGCGGTCCTGGGTCCCAACGGCAGCGGAAAATCCACCCTCGCCCGGCTCCTCTGCGGCCTTTCCCGTCCCGATTCGGGGACGATCTCACGTCCCGGCGGGAAGGGTATCGACGGCAGCACCGGCTATGTCATGCAGGATCCCGACCGGCAGATTTTCGCGCCGACGGTATTTGAGGAATGCGCGTTCGCCCCGAGAAACCACGGCGTCCCGGAAGAACGGTACCGTCCCGCCATCGATAACGGGCTCGGGCGTTTCGGCATGGACGGGTTCTGCGGCCGCGATCCCCTGTCGCTCAGCTGCGGGGAAAAACGGCGGATGAATGTGGTGAGCGTGACGGCCGCCGATCCCGACGCCGTGATCTTCGACGAGCCCACCTGCGGCCTCGACCACGACAACCGTCTGCGCCTTCTGGACCGTATCCGCCGCTGGAACGCCGACGGTCTCACCGTGGTGGTCATCACCCACGATCTTCCCTTCGCCCGGGCGGCGTGCAGGCGCGGGGTGTTCATGAACGGCGGACGCATCGTGCGCGACGGCCCGCTTCACGGAATGGAGGAGAAGGATGTTCGAGCGCTCTACCTCGGCTGACAGCGCGTTCGGCCGTCTCAATCCGCTGGTGAAGATTGCGGTGCTGGCGTCGGCGGCCGCGACGGTCTTCTTCACGACAAGCCTGCCCGTGCTGGCGGCGCTGGTGCTGGTCGTGCTGGGGGGGATACGGCTGTTCCGCATATCGTTCGGAAGGGCCGTGCTGCTGGTGAAGCTCTATCTGGCCGGTCTGCCCATGCTCATCGCCCTGTTC
>CAYNWJ010000156.1:8341-8548 GCA_964400815.1 uncultured bacterium | reverse complement strand
AGGTGGTGCGGCGATGTATCTCCATCCGCCCCATGCCCGCGGCGATGGCGCCGGAGCTGACGATGACCAGTTCGTATCCCTTCGCCCGCAGATCGGCGATCTCCACGGCGAGCCGGGCCAGCGCTTCCATGTCAAGGGTGTAGGGACCGCTGGTGAGCATCTTCGTGCCCAGCTTGAGCACCACACGGCGGACATCCTTCATGCGGG
>CAYNWJ010000156.1:0-8327 GCA_964400815.1 uncultured bacterium | reverse complement strand
ATTCTTTCACCAGCGCGGCGAATTCCTCCGGCAACAGGCTCTGGGCGCCGTCGCTGTATGCCTTTTCCGGCTCCGTGTGCACCTCGATCATGAGGCCGTCCGCCCCCGCCGCGGCGGATGCCAGCGCCATGGATGTCACCAGGTCGCGGACGCCCGTGCCGTGGGACGGGTCCACGATGACCGGCAGATGGCTCCGTTTCTTGAGCAGCGGGACCGCCGACAGGTCGAGGGTGTTCCGGGTGGCGTTCTCGAAGGTCCTGATACCGCGCTCGCAGAGAATCACATTCGGGTTGCCCTCGCTCACGATGTATTCGGCGGACATGAGCAGGTCCTGGATGGTGGCGGACATGCCGCGCTTGAGGATGACCGGCTTGTCGAGCTTGCCCAGGTCCTTGAGAAGGGCATAGTTGTTCATGTTGCGCGCCCCGACCTGGAGCACGTCGGCATATTTGGCGACCAGCAGCACGTCGGTGGGAGTGATGACCTCGGTGACGATCCTGAGCCCGGTTGCCTCGGACGCCTCCTGGAGAAGCTTGAGCCCCTCCTCTTCGAGCCCCTGGAACGCATAGGGCGAGGTGCGCGGTTTGAAGGCGCCTCCCCTGAGATGCTGCGCGCCCGCCTTTTTGACCGCTTTCGCCACCACGAGGATCTGTTCGCGGCTTTCCACCGAGCAGGGACCCGCGACGAGCATGAACTCGTCGCCTCCAACGCTGTGATCCCCGATGGGGATGAGCGACGGCTCGGGTTTGAGATCGGTTCCCACGAGCTTGAACGGGGTGAGAATGGGCATGACCACCTCGACCCCCGGCACACTCGCCAGCGATTCGAGGCGGAATTTCCCCCGCTCGTCGCCGATTGCGCCCACCACGGTCTTCTTTTCGCCGTAGATGGGGTGCGGCGTGTAGCCCAGTTCCTTGATACGGTCTATGACATGGTCAACCTGTTCCTTTGACGCATCCTTGTGCATGACGATGATCATGACTGATTCTCCCTGTCTTCAAAACTTTCCATTCCCGAAACACATCTTCCTGCATTCACTCCGGGAGAAAACGCCCGTTAGAGCCGGACGGCGACGCCTCGTTCCGCGAGATACTCCTTGACCTCCCGCACGGAGTATTCGCGGTAGTGAAAGATGGAGGCGGCCAGCGCCGCACTCGCACCTCCCGAGGTCAGGGCCTCGTAAATGTGTTCGGGGGTCCCCACCCCGCCGGATGCGATGACCGGGATGTTCACGACGTTGGTGACCGCCTTGAGCAGCTCGATGTCATAGCCGTCCTTCGTACCGTCCCGGTCCATGCTGGTGAGCAGTATTTCCCCGGCGCCGCGCTCCTCGACCTCTTTCGCGAATTCGACCGCGTCGATGCCGGTGGGTGTCCTGCCGCCGTGGATATGCACCTCGAAATACCCCTTTTCGCCGTGGGGGACCGTTTTCGAGCGCTTGGGATCGATGGCCACCACGATGCACTGGCTGCCGAAACTCTCCGCTCCCCTGTTGATCACATCGCGCGAAAGCACCGCCGCCGTGTTGATCGACACCTTGTCCGCGCCCGCCTTGAGGATCTCGCGGATGTCCTCGACCGTGCGGATCCCGCCGCCCACGGTGAAGGGGATGAACACCTGCTCGGCGGTCTGGTGCACCATGTCGAGCACGATCTCACGGTCGTCCGAGGAGGCGGTGATGTCCAGAAACACGAGCTCGTCGGCCATCTCGGCGTCGTAGTGCTTCGCCTGCTCCACCGGATCGCCGGCGTCACGCAGGTTCACATAGTTCACACCCTTGACCACCCGGCCCTTGTCAACGTCCATGCAGGGGATGATGCGTTTGGCTATCATGATGTTTCCTTTATTGTTCCGCTGTCAAAAACCGCCTTCCCGGTCGCCATTTCATAAGTGGTTTCCGGGGCTATATCGACACCGTCAGGCCAGGTCAGGACACCGAACCGGTCATCCACGCGCACCTGCCTGAAATAGTCCATATCCCTGAAACGGTCGAATACACCGCCTTTACGGGTATATGCGCTCAAGTCAACAATGCCCTTCTCACCCGACTTGAAGAAAACTTCAATTTCGTAATCTTTAATGTATTTGATATGGTCAATATACGAATACATCGTCCCCCCCCTTATTTCAGAGGATCAATAGGCAACATCGGTTGTTTTTCTTGTGATGCATTCCAGTCAGCCATAAGCTCATCATTGTGAATTGAAGCCCATTCAACAACCAGCCCAAGTGCTCTTGGCGGAAGAGAGCCTTCCATTACACGTAAATCCTTTATGGATATCGCCGCAACATGCTCACCATACGCGGCATGAAAGTGCGGCGGATTATGATCATCGTAAAACATGCCAATGACTATGCCATAAAACCTGCTTATTTCAGGCATGTTGAACCTCAGCGCCGGCGTCGCGCAGGTTTACATGGTTCACGCCCTTGACCACCCGGCCCTTGTCAACGTCCATGCAGGGGATGATGCGTTTGGCTATCATGAAACCTTCCATCGTTCTGTATTACGTTCATTTACAGCTAACCGGAAAACCAGGTTCTCAGAATGGTCTTGAGTCGCATAAATGAAAGGTCTTCGCACCTTCTTAAACTGACCTTTTCCGCGAGTTGTCGGTATAATGCCGATGACCGTGGTTTTCGTGCAATTCTCAAGGCATACTCAAGCGCTTCTTTTGGTCTTTCCGGTTTGGCGGCATCTTCCATGAAGAAGTTGTTTTCCCGCAAGGTCGCCCGTAAAGATGGGGATTGTTTCCCCCACCCGAGAATATCATCAACATGTGGAGAATCACTCCAAACCCATATATCGAGCTCCGGTTCGATGACAATAGCAGCAGCTCTGTCATGCCACCCGGTATCCCGCAGATTAACGGTTACTTCAGCTTCGAGATCATTCGCGGTTTCATGGAATCTTCCACACCCTTCATGATCGAACATGACCAGAGCATGTTTGTATTCATGAACTGCATCGATCGACTGGAGAAACAGGTGACCTCGCAACAGGCAGCCGGGATCACGCTCAACATGCGAAAAAACTGTGTATTCAATCGGCCTGACCCCCAGAGACCGATGACGCCCGAGAATGCCTGTTACAGCATATTCCATGTTTTTATCGGCTACAAGGACGACCAGATCTTTTTTCCCGCTATCATTTGATCCATCAGACATCACCCCAAAACACCTCCGGCGAACAATGTCCCGAGGTTGGTTTCTCCCTGCCATTGTCTCAATGCCGGATGTTTACCGCCTATGACGATATCCGTTGAACCTTCACTGGTTTTTGCGAAACACAAGACGTTGTTCACATCGACCATGCCGAGAATCACCGGCGAATGCGTCGCCATGAGAATCTGTGCGTCATACACGGACGATAACGACTGGAACATAGTTTCGATGGCCCGCGGATGAATGCCATTCTCCGGCTCTTCGATCAAAAACACACCCGTAAGACCGGGAAGATAGGCCGGCAATGTCAATGCCAGAAGACGCAACGTTCCATCAGAGGCCATCCATGAAGGCACTTCGAGACCACCGCTGTAACACAACACAAGGTATCGATGTTTGTCATCAGGCCGCTCGACGGTGCGGATGTTCTCGAGATCCGGCAGCGAGGTTTTCAGATGATCGATCCAATCCCTGAAACGGTCTGGATACCTTTTTTCGAGAGAATCGACAACCCACGGCAGGTTGGATCCATCCGGCTTGAATCCCCGTACCTGTCCCGGAGGGCTTGCTTTTCGGATTATCAGGCTATTGAGTACAAATTCCTGTACGCCGTCGGTCAGTAGTTTTTTCAACCATGTGGAAACGGGAAATTTCGATTCATCTTCCGGGAGATTACCCAAAGCTGATTTGTAGGGTCCCAGTTTGAATGCAGGAACCCATCCCTTGCCTTTTTCAGCGTAAACTTCAGAATAAAAATTATCATTACCTCCCGGGACTTTATTAATAATAGTACGCTTTGCTTTCGCGTTGGTAGATGTAATGATAGTATCCGGCGCAAGTGCAGTATCGGGAAAAAGAGAAGGCGGCTCCTCGCTGACAATATCATTATCATTAATTTTGAAAAGCACCTTTTCGTTTTTTATAACAATGCCCTGGTCGATTGAACCATGGCCGACAGCCAGTTCATAGCGTACGGAATCATATTCATCCTGCGGGAACAAGGACGTGAACTCACGTGGTATTTCCGCCTCGATGGCCAGTTCGAATTCCTGACCCGACCTTCCCCACAACAAGTCCTCGAAATTCGATGTTCTTGTATCGACAGCCCGTTCAAGGCCTTCTGAAACCACATCTCCCAAAAAGTCAATAATATCGAGAAATGTCGTCTTTCCGCTCGCATTGGGACCCACGAGAACATTGAATGGGGAAAGATGCTGTCTGATATATTTCAGGCAACGGAAGTTCTTTGCCTCTATCAAAGTAATCATTGGTCCATCCTCAAAATTTGATGGGTCACAAGCAACCTCATCACCCTCTCCCCACCCGGATCGCCTCTTCCAAATCCAGCTTGCCCTCGTAGATGGCCTTGCCGGTGATAACCGAGTCCACCCCGGTGTGCTCGATGGTCCTGAGGGCCCGGATGTCCTCGATGGAGGACACACCGCCGGAAGCCGTAACCCAGAGGCCGGACTCCTTGGCCAGACGCTCCGTCTCCCTGACATTGGGACCGGTCAGCATGCCGTCGCGGGCGATGTCGGTATAGATGACACGGTCTACGCCGATGTCCTTCATGTGCTGCGCCAGTTCGACCGCGGGAAGCCAGCCGCTCTTGGTCCAGCCGCGGGTGGCCACGATGCCGTCGCGGGCGTCGATCCCCACGATGATCCGTGAAGGTCCGTGCTTTTCCACAGCCTCGGCCACGAGATCGGGGTTCTCCACCGCCACGGTGCCGAGAATGACGCGGGAGACGCCCATGTCAAGGAGGGCGTTCACACGGATCATGTCACGGATACCCCCGCCGAGCTCGGTTTTCATGTCCACGCGCTCCACGATCTCCCGAACGGCGGTGTCGTTGATCCCCCCGCCCTCCATCGCACCGTCGAGATCGACGATGTGGAGGATTTCGGCCCCGGCCTCCTGCCATCTGAGCGCCATTTCCCAGGGCGTGTCGGAATAGACCGTTTCGTCCTCCATGCGCCCCTGAAGGAGCCGTACGCATTTCCCGTTCTTGATGTCCACCGCCGGTATGATCTTCATGGCTCGTCTCCCGGCCCCGCCGCAGGGGGCTCATCGGATTTACAATCGGGTGTAGTTCTCGAGAATCCTGAGTCCGAGTGTCTGGCTTTTTTCGGGATGGCACTGGATGCCCCACACACGGTCCCTGCCCACGATCGAGGCATAATCGATGTGGTAGTCCGTTTCGGCGATCACATCGGCCGTCTCCTCCGGATCGACATAGAAGGAATGAACGAAGTAAAAGTATGAGCCGTCCGGAATGCCCTCCATGAGCGGGTCCTGGCGCCGTATGTGCGCCTGGTTCCAGCCGATCTGGGGAACGATACCCTCGGTGAAGCGCCGCACCTTCCCCCTGAAGATGTCAAGACCCCGGTGCGTCCCCATTTCTCCGCTTTCGGTGAAGAGCACCTGGAGCCCGAGGCAGATGCCGAGAAAGGCGGCCCCCTTGTCGATGGCGTCGAAAATCGCCGAATCGACTCCGCGGTTACGGATGTTCTTCATGGCGTCACCGAAGGCGCCCACACCCGGAAGCACCAGCTTTTCGGCGCCGGCTATGGTTTCGGGATCTTCAGCGATGACCGCTTGGGCGCCCACGGCCTCGAATGCCTTCCTGACACTGCCCAGGTTCGCCATGCCGTAATCGATGATCGTGATCGTGTTGTTTTTCATGTACCGTCCGTTTTCGTGGTTGATCCATGGATACGCTGAATCCGGCTCATGCATCCGGGAGAATCGACACGCCCGCCGGATGCATCATGCGTCTCCCCGCGAACGCGTTCACCCGCCCAGCTCCTTCGAACGCTCCGCCGCCGCGGTGACCGCCTCGATGAGCGCCGACCTGAATCCCATGGATTCGAGTGCGGCGATGCCCTCGATGGTCGTGCCGCCGGGCGAAGCGACGATGTCGCGGAGTTTGGAAGGATGCATGCCCTTTTCGAGGATCATTTTCGCACTGCCGAACACCGTCTGGGCGGCCAACTTGAGCGCCATGGTGCGCGGAAGCCCCATGCGCACGCCCCCCTCGCCGAGGGCGTCGATGAGCACCGCCACATATGCCGGCCCGCTGCCGGAAAGCCCGGTGACCGCGTCCATGGACTTCTCGGGAACCTCGCTCACAAATCCGACTGCACCCAGGATTGTACGCGCCGTTTCCACATGATCGTCGGTGGCTTTCGTCCCCCGGGACAGCACATTCACTCCGGCGCCCACGAGGCACGGGGTGTTCGGCATGACCCGGATGACCGGATTGTCGGGAATGACGGCCTCGATCTTTTCGAGCCCGAGGCCTGCCGCGACCGAAACAACCAGTGTTTCACGCTCCAGCCCGGAAAGCCCGCCGAGGATATCGATCACATCAGCCGGCTTGACCGCCACGATCAGGGTATCGACCGCCGCCGCACACTCGGCTGCCGAAAAATGAGTGAAATGCCCCGCGGTGTTCGCGTCGTTCAGCTTGTTCTCGTCCAGATCGGCCACATGGATGTCGGAGGGCATGAACAATTTCGCTCCCACGAGGCCGTTCACGATCGCCGATCCCATGTTGCCGTATCCGATGAGTCCGAGAGTTCCCAGTTCCATGGCCGTTCTCCCTTGTGTTTTCGGCGGGTGCGCCGTTTCCCCGCCGGTTCCGCGGTCAGACGAAGGTCAGCCAGCCGTGCGCGTCATCTGCCTCGCCGGAAACGATATCGAAAAACCGTTTCTGGAGCTCGGCGGTGATGGGGCCGCGCGTTCCCGAGCCGATCTTCACGAGGTCCACCGTGGCGACGGGGGTGATCTCCGCCGCCGTTCCCGTGAAGAAGATCTCGTCGGCGAGATAGAGCATTTCACGGGGGATCGACTGTTCGATCACGGGAACATCCATGCTTCCGGCAAGCGTCACCACCGTATCACGGGTGATGCCCTGGAGGATGCTCCCCCCAACGGGCGGAGTATAGAGCACACCGTCGCGGACGAGGAAGATGTTCTCGCCGGACCCCTCGCTCACCATTCCGTTCGTGTCCAGCCCGATGCCCTCGTCGAAGCCGTTGGCGAGCGCGTCCATCTTGATGAGCTGGCTGTTCATATAGTTCGCGCCCACCTTGGCGATGTTCGGAAGGGTGTTCGGGGCCAGACGGTTCCAGGAGGACACACAGACGTTCACACCCTTTTCAAGCGCTTCGGCGCCGAGATAGGCGCCCCATCCCCACACGGCGATGACCGTCTCGAGCGGACAGGCGGCCGGATTCACCCCCAGCTCGCCGTATCCCCGGAACACGATGGGCCGTATATAGCATTCCTCGAGACCGTTGACCCGTATCGTCTCCAGAATGGCATCGACGAATTCCCCGGCGGTGTAGGGCGATTCGGTGCGGTACACCTTCATCGAATCGATCAGGCGGCGGGCATGTTCATGGATCCTGAAACAGGCCGGTCCGCGATTCGTTTTGTAGCACCGGGCGCCCTCGAAAAACGAGGTGCCGTAATGCAGCGCATGGGAGAGCACGTGGATCCTGGCCTCGTCCCATGGGACGAAATCGCCGTTGTACCAGATTTTCTCCGCCTTGACCATAGGCATGGGTTGAACCTCCCGGGACAATTGATGTATATCGCGATATGTTTATGTGCAGAAGATGTCCGCCCGCGAAACCTGTCCGCCGCACCGAACGTCATCGTCCCGCCGGTCTTTCGCACCGGCAAAAATCGCAGTGACGGTAAATAGATAATATAATGTACAAAGCGATTAATAACAAAAGAATTGTGCATCCCTCCGCCGCTCCTTCCCGATATCCCGCACGGGGCGCAAATCAACGGGACATCATCGAACATCCGGTTCAGCGCGCCTTTGCGAAACCATTTGCCCCGCCCGGCCGTTTCACTATATTAAGAAGCGTTCCTCCATACCGATCCACATGCATCGACGACAGAGGTCTTTCATGAAACGGCGTCAATTCCTGAAACATTCTCTCGCCGGCGCGGCCGCATGCTCCGTCGGCGGGCTTTATGATTTCGCCATACCGGAACCCGCGGAGGCATTCGACACCGGCGGCGGCATCGGCATCGCCGAAGCGCTCGAAATGCTCGAACGGGGCAAGGAACGGAACACCATGCCCGAAATCCGCCGCGAACTCAGGGACAATCCCCGCACCGTCTTCATCATGGAGACGGAC
>CAYNWJ010000155.1:4285-8587 GCA_964400815.1 uncultured bacterium | reverse complement strand
CGATCAGTATAACTCACGTCGGCCATTTACACAAAATTTCTTACACGCTCTCATCGTTCGCCGTCCCCAGATTGAATGAGTATTCCCCGGACTTTGTATGCGATTCCATATCATAGGCGTTCACACCGAACCACCATGCTTTCGAATAAAGAATACTCTTCTCGGGATGTACGATGAGATTCAGGATGTTATATATTTTCGTATTATCGATGGTATCATCGTTCAGCTCGATGGTATTGATCCAATACGGATCATTGAAAACGACCTCGTTTCTCGATTTGATCCAATCGAATGAGACGATCCCGATACCGGTCCTTACCTGTTTCTTCATGGCACCGCTGACCAAATCATGCACGAACAAATCGTTGTTGCTGTTCCTCGAAAGGATGAACAGCTCATCGTTGTCTTCGTCGCAATGCACGCCGCACACCCACCACTTCCCCGAATAGCCGCCGACAGGATCGAGCGTGGCTCCATCGACGATCACCTCTCCGTGATAGAGCAGGTTGTGCTTTTCTGACAGTCCCGCAACCAATACGATATTCGAATTGTTGCCCACATTCTTGTCCATGAGTACTTCGAAGGTCTCAGCGCCGATGACCGTGATGTGGCCCTTGTCCGCCATCGCCTTGTGCTCGTTGTGATCGGACACGTTCGAGAACGCCCCGATGGCGAACACGTATATCTTCCCCGTTGTCCGGTTCTTCAGGATGTCGTATGGACCGACTCCGACCGTATACGAACTGACCATCTCCTTGTCGGAAAGATCGATGAGGTACATTTCATCATAGTCCGCGATGGCCCTGTTTTCATAGCCCAAGTATATCTTGTCAGTCTGATAATCATAGAAAATACACCGGTAGAGGAATTTGCTCTCGAAATGACTGGAACTCGCAGTCACCTTTTTCGGGATGTCGATCCTGCTGATTTCCTCAAGGTTTCCCGCGTTCAATACGATGACGAACTGATCTTGATCGCTTGAGGGAATTGAATTGACGAAAAACAACCGATCGGTATGCTCGTCGAGGCAGACCGCCTTGAAGTTGATATCGAACGGGAACGAGGCCTCGGCGATCAGTTGGTGGGTTGTACCGTCAAGCATCAAAATTTCGTTATCGGATATAATATACACGAAGTTCGTGGTATTGTTCACCAAGATTCTCTGAGTCGTAAAATCCCGATGAAGATCGATCTCTCCGCACGCAGTTAGCGTTTCCGCATCAATAACGATCGCCTCGACGTTGCTCACCTGCGTCGAATAGCTCACGATATATATTTTATTCGTCGTTGTGTTGAATGCGAAATATCTGTTTTCCCTGCTGTTATATACATTCCCGAGAGGCACGTTCCGTTCGTATCGCCATTCCGAAAAGCCCGATGACCCCGTGAGTATGAAAAGCACGAAGAGGAGAACGATTCGATTTATCATCGTGATTGAAACCTCCCATCATAAATAGGATATCTATATTTCAAGGGAAACCATTTGCTGTCTTTCAAAGAATGACAATACGAAGTATTGTCGGTCGGCTCCTTTTCTCGCCGTGATCCCCCGTCACCTCTCCCGCTCCTCCTCCAGATACAGCGTCCCCCACAGGTTCTGATGCTTCCAGGAGCTGGTCTCGCCGTCGCTGGACCACAGTATGTAGCCCTGGAGATACTCGCCGTCGTCCGCATCGCAGACCTCGAGGTTGAAAACGTAGCTCTTTCCAGGATAGAGGAACTCAAATTTGATGTCTGTAATTACTTGTATATTTGATTGTCAGTATTTATTCTGTGATGTGGATCACAGTTATCAAAAATATTGATACTTCCTCCTACACCACCCCCGGCTCCATCTCGCCCTTGGCCTCGATCATACGGTCCAGGCACATGAGGTTGAGCATGAGCATGCGGGGCTGGTGGAAGTTTCCCTTGCGGAGGGCGGGAATGCCGGGGCGCACCAAGTCGCGGCCGAAGCGGTCCACCGCCTGCCGCCAGACGCCGTAGTCGGTGGCGAACCGCTCGATGGCATAGGCGTGCACACGGTCGTACCAGATGCGGGCGGCCGGATCGCCGGTGTATTCCATGATGTGGAGGAGCCCGATCATGAGTTCGCAATGGCTCCACATGGTCTTGATGCCGTATTTTTTCTCGATGGTGCGGTCGGGACCGTCGAAGACATAGTGATGTTCGCTGCCGAAGCCCTCGAACACATAGTCCCATCCCATCTCCACATAGCGCAGGAAGGTGTTCTTCGAATCCTCGAAGAGCGTCTCGTCGCCGGCGCGCATGGCCTCGAACATGACCATCCACATGGTCTCGGCGGAGTGGCCGATGTACATGTAGTCCTCGTAGCCGGGAATGCGGGTGTAGTTGTGCCGGAGGTATTCGTTGGAGATGCCGAGCCGGGGATTGAAGAAGTCCTGCATGATGTGGTCCACATGCTCCAGGAGGAGTTCCTCGAGGCGGCGGTTGCGATTGTCGGAGAGGTACTGTGAGAGCAAGCGGGTGAAGAGCATGGAATGCCCTTGGGTCCTGAACCCGGCGAGTGAGATGTCGGGGGGAAGCCCCCCGTAATTGTTCGCGCCGCCATACTGGGGGGTGTCGTATTTTCGGGCTGCGGCCCAGATGGTCTCGATCATGGTGGAGCGGTCCTCGTCGGCCTGGGACGCCTTAAAATATTCCGCCAGGCCGTTCGCGGCGAACAGGGCGCCTGAGATGGCCGCGCCGGGGCCCGCGATCACCGTGCCGTCGCCGGTGACATTGTCGTTCCAGCCGCCGTTGCCCACGTACATGTTCCGCATCATGAAATCATGGATCTTTCCGGCAGTCTCCAGGTGACGGTTGTCCTGGCCGAGGTTGTTGTAGAGGAAGGAATAGACCCAGAGCGCGCGGGCCTGGTACCAGATGTAGACATCGTCCTCGGCGATGCTTCCGTCGTCGTTGAGGATGCAGCGGACCGCCCCGGTCTCCGGATCGACACCCCCCTGTTCCCAGAAGGGGAGATAGAGGTCGAAGAGCATGTGGCGGTAATCCTCGCGCAGGTCCTCGATGGTTTTCCCGGCGATGATGGTCGGCACCTCGGCGTTTTCCCCCGACATGCGGTCCCAGGGCATCTCCTTTTCGGCGCAGGATGAGGAGAGCATTCCCGCCGCTCCCGCGGCGAGGGTCGATTCGAGAAATGCGCGGCGTTTCATGGCGGTTCTCCCGGTTGTATGCTGGTTTACTGTTCATTCGTCATGCACCTATCTTTGTTCTTCGGTCGGAACGGACGCCTTCAGCTTGTTTCCGGTCCTTTCGGGACGAGCCGGTCCGTTCACTCCGCTGCGAGCCGTCCCCCGAACACCGTCCGCTGTTCCATGGCGCTTCCCGGCTTCGAAAACGTCAGTTCGATCCCCTTTTCGGGATCGATCGAACAGGTGGCGTTCGGCGGCAGACCGGCCTCCGTCAGTTCGCGGTTCTTCCATATGGATTCGTTGCCGGCGGCGATCACCGCGCAGGGCATGATCTGCGACGCGCCGTCGATGTAGGTCCCCTTGACATCTTCGGGCGATGCCTTGCGCGCGATGACCCGCGCCGCCGCGGCCATGAAGGCGGTGATGGCGTCCATGCCGTACCCGGAGAAGCTGTCCACCGGCCCGCCGCCGAGGGGGTACGATTCACGGAAGAAATGACGGTTCGACGTGCGCTGTGACTGTGCGCCGCCCGCCCCATCGGGGCCGTTTTTTCCTATCCAGTAGACGAGGCCGCGGTCCTGCTGGTCCGATTCCACCTTCCCGTTGGCCCCCACGATCTCGTGGCCCTGGTTCACCACGATGCCGCAGAATTCTCCGGGTGTGATCCAGTTGTTCTCGTAGACGACCTTCGCCCCGGTGTCGTAGACAACGTCCACCACGGTGGAATCGACCGCATCGATATTGTAACGCTCCCGCAGAAGCCGCTTCTGGCCGTGGCCGGTCACATGCACCGGGGTCATGGCGCGAGAACCGTCGGGATTCACCCCGTACAGGTTCTGGAACAGCGACACCCAGTGGATGCCAACATAGCTGAACGGCGTCGCGTATACGGGCGCGGCCTTTCCCGCCTCCGCCACCCACTTGAACGTGGAGGTCGAAACGTCCAGCGGCTCCTCGAGATAGGCGCGCGCATAATCGATGGGACCGATCTGCGGGAGAAGGGTGCGCGCTATGTGCAGGTGGTCTGGATCGTATTCCTTGTGGTTGTCGCTTCCCAGCAGCACTCCCGAATCCCGGGCCGCCGCCACGAGGCCCAGGACCTCGTTCACATGCATCGCCAGCGGCTTTTCGCACATGACATGGACGC
>CAYNWJ010000155.1:0-4275 GCA_964400815.1 uncultured bacterium | reverse complement strand
GTTTCACCATGTGCGTGGAGACAGGGCTCGTAGTGGGCGTCGTCCGGTGTGGCCACCATGAGGATGTCCGGTTTCACACGGTCGACGATCTCCTCCCAGGGGCGCTCGCCGAAGCAGGGCTCCGGCCGCACGCCGGTGGACTGCTCGATCTGCGCGGCCGCCCTGAGCGCAGAGGTTTCGCTCTTCGTTCCCACCGCAGTGACAGCAAATTCAATATCGGCCAGGTCCCGGGCCAGGGAGGCGTATCCGATCCTTCCGAGGAAGGGCGCAACCCCATGGCGGGCGATGCTTTCCAGGCTTCGTGAAACTTCGTGGGATCCGAACATGCCGAATCCCACCTGCGCGATTTTTATCGGGTGTCTCATGCGTACCGCCTTTTGTTGTGTTCTTTGTACTTTCTATCCACGGAGCCGGGAAGGCATTCTTACAGGACAATTAATACAAATACATCATTCGAGGCAAGAAAGGTGTCGTGAAGATGACAAAGGAGGCTATGAACAGATGGAATATGTATTCATTCCGGCTGCTGCAATGTCGCAAGAATCCTACGGACGCGGTTGCGCCAGGTGTGGCGCCCGACATCCTTGCGGGCCTTGTCCGCAATCGCCCATGACCATTCCGCGTCGCTTCTTGCCCGATTCAGTGCGGCATTCCAGGCATCCACATCGTCCGGCCGGCACAATACCGCATTCGTTTCATCCAACACTTCCCGTATGACAGGCAGGTCCGAAGTGATTATGAGACGGCCGGCGGCCATGTATTCGAACATTTTCATGGGGCTCATGACATGCGCCGTATCCATTCCGCTGTCGGCGGAGGAGACACTTCGCTGATATGGCATGAGAAGCGCCTCGCACGCGGACATATACGTTGGAATGTCGTTATTGTTGACAAAACCGGTGAGGGTAACGTTTTCGATGGATTGACGTGTCAATTGTTCTTTCACGCGTTTGATGTCCTCGTCCCGGCCTCCGACGATGAGAAAATGCATTTCCGGATTTCTTTTCGCGCAGGCCAGTATCACCTCAACGCCGCGTCCGCTGTACAAATGGCCCACATAACCCGCCACAAAGGCATCCAGGGGGATTCCAAGGGCCGTGCGGGCCTCATCACGCGTGGGCATGCCTGCGAAGCGTTCCAGGTCGATGCCGTCGGGAGCGACGAGAATTTTTTCCGGTGCGAGCGGTCCCCTCGGGAACAGGTCTTTCAGGGCCTGTGTGATTGCGATGAGCCTGTGAAATCCCCCGCCCATGAGCATCGCCCGGTAATACAGGTCGCCGAGACGTCCCCCGGTCGCCGGGTAATGCACCTCGAAAAAGGTGGATAGTCCCAGAAGGGATGCCCACATGGCGCTGTAGAGATGGCGGGTGTGCACCACCTGCGCTCCCCGTTTTCTGCTGTGAAAGACCGCGTTCATGGCATAAACATGATCGATGAATGCCGACGGTGTTCCCGCTCCAAAACCGATGAAGTGGATATCGAACGGATCCTTGATGCCATACTGCCCGAAGAGATCGCCGGAGGAGGGCACCCTTCCCTTCACTCCGGGCGCGATGAGTTCCACATCGTGACCCTCCTGCCTGTAGGCCTGGGCCATTTTCATGACATGAACACTGTTCGCCTCGCGGGAGGGGATCTTCGAGAATGAGATATATGAGATATTCATGAATTCTACTCCCCGTAAACCTCGAGATTGATGTCGAGCGAAATCAAGAGCGACAGTTCCTCGCCGTACGCAAGACGATCGCCTTCGCGTGTGCGGTGTATCGCCTCGAGATCCAGCCAGGGCACCACATTCCGCTTCTTCAAATTGGCAATACTCGAATCAGCCAGCGTACGGAGATCGTCACGCATCACAAAGGCACGGTCGAAATCGATGTAATTGATTTCCGGATTTATGATGTACGATTCCTTCAACACATATCGCCTAAAAGCGTTTCGCAGACGTTTCATAAAAAGGTGAGGGGCGATCATCCATTCCGGAGCATACACCGGGAGCCCGTAATGCTTCTTCAGCGGCAGGGAAAACAGCTCGGGCAAGAGGGTTTTTGCGATCTTTTTGTAGTGCCTTTGGCGGACATGATATTCATGTGGAACCGAAAACATGTATTCGAGCCATCTTCTGGTATAGAATGGTTTCTTCGTGGTGTATCCGGGCGGATCAACGACCACCTCGAGATAGCCGGGCACCCGCTCGAAAAAGATCAACTGGTCCGCGTAACGGAGGCGCTCGTGCGGAAAGAGAGGCTCGCGGGGCAATGACGTCCTTGGGATGTAGCCGGGTGGCGTCAGTCTGAGACGGCGGGAAAAGACAGTTGAATTGCAGAACACATCCTTGGCGGTGTCCCACGACGCATCGGTGGTGGGGTCAGAAGGTTTGTCATTTGCGCCCCAGCCAATAACTCCGGACCAATAGGTCGCGTTCTTGCCGAACATCTCACATATCAAACGGTTGTAATATACATCGGACAGCCAGCACATGGATGGTGTTTGTTCTGAAACCTTCAGCAGGCGATCACGAGTTACCGGAATACTGGTAAGGTCGATGGCTTCGTGCTTCACCCCCATTGTACGTGCGACCAGGGGAGCTATTTCGAAATCGTAGGTTCCCGGTGTACCGAATGTCGCCGCCACCATTCTGTCACCGTAACCGTGTCTCGCCAATAGGCCGAGAATAATTCTCGATTCCATCCCGCCGCTGAGGGGCACGACCAGAAGTCCCTCAGGAACATCCCGAAAACCGTCTTCTATACACGCGATTGCATGTTCGATCATTTCTTCTTCATCACGGTCGTGGCATATATCGAGTCCACTGTCCCCGAAAAGGCGGAACCATACATTATCCACAGATGAATAATCTTGTGGAGGTGTATAGCCGAAATGTAGAAACGCAGCGATTCTTTCTTCCGCAACGTCCATAATGTCGTTCCTTCAGAAAGCGGTTTCTTATTCTTGTTTATTCACAGGAGCTATTTTTCGATGCGCAATGAAACACGTTCTCGTATCGGCGGACTACGGCCGAATAGTCATAACTGGCGTCGTATGATTCGCGTGCCGCCTTTCCCAGACGTTCCCTCAGTTCCCTCTCCAGCGCCATCCGCTTCATACATGCAGCGAGGCTTGTGACGTTACCCCTCTTGAATACGAGACCGTTGACACCATCATTAATTTTATCGACAATGCCCGGTGCATCCGAACCGATCACAGGAAGATTATTGAACATGGCCTCGAGCAGAGATATGGGATTTCCTTCCACGAATGAAGAGATCACGTAGGTGTCAGCCAGAGCGAAGAATGAGGGTATGCGCTCTCGCTTAATGGCTCCGTACATCATGATTCTCCCGTCCAAGCCCGAACGCGCTATGTTGTCTTCCAACTCCCAGCGCATGGGACCATCACCAACGAAAATTAGCCGAAGGTCATGTTTTTCAATGAACGTCTTCCCCAGTGAAAGAAATGCTTCGAAGAGGAGGTCGACACCCTTGTTCTTTTTTAGCGAACCAATATGCGCAAAAACGAAAGAACCTTCATTCAAACCGTGGTCTTTTCGCAGGGAGGCGCATTCATCTTGGTGTGTTGCGAAGGGGAGCAGAGGCGGGATCAGAATAACCTTCCGTCCTGCTCGTTTTTCATACTCTTCCTTGATCGTCGGGGATACTCCGATGATGCCGGCGGCATTTCTGAAAAGCGTCTCATAAGGTTTCCGTGGGATCCATGGATGCATTCCTCCACCATGGATAGTCATTGTATAGGGTATCTCGTAGCGGTTTTTGAAAAAGGGATATGGGCGCCATTGACGCCAGCTTCCGGCCATGTATGAGAGATGGATCACATCGATGTCGTTTTTCATGAGATATATATGCAGAATGTCCTGAATCGTGAGGAGCGCGTCCTTTGTGAAGGATACACCGGGGATAACCCGCCGTATTTTCACCAGGCCGTCACCCGGATCAGGGCAGGTGGTGATGATGCTCACCCGGTGATTGTCGGCCAGCGCCCGGGCGAGGTAGTAGTTGAATATCTCCGCGCCTCCGACGACGCACGGATACATCTGATGTGAAACGAAGAGAATGTGCATGGCCGAACTCTCTACTTACGGAATAATTTTGGCGACATTGCAGAAAAGCCGGCCGCGCCGATGAGGATCATGAGAAGAAACTCCGTCGCGCCCTCCACAGGGTCGTGTCCGGGATTCCAGACGATGCCGTGACCGTTTGCCACATTCCTCGAGTATCTGAACAGGATCAGGCCATCCTCGGCCGGCTGGATATGGAT
>CAYNWJ010000154.1:0-8613 GCA_964400815.1 uncultured bacterium | reverse complement strand
TCAAGGGTTATCTCGATTATTAACAATATATTATCTGTTTTTCAGGAAGCCCTATATAATGATACACGATTTCTTCATGGAGGGTAGAGCGCCATGAACGATCCAGCCAGTCATCCCACCCGACGCGCCGTCCTCGCCTCCGCTGCGGCGACCGCCTTTTCCGCGCATACGGGGAGGACCCCGATGGCAGCCGAAAGCCCCATTCCCGCCCCCGACCACACCATCCCCGGCAACGGCTTCCACGGCCGCCCTGAGAACCGCCGCGAATGGGACGGCGATGTCCGTTCGAAGAAGGTAATCTTCCTGTCCCACTGCATGCTCAACCAGAACGCACGCATGATCGATGTGGCCGATTTCCCGGCCGTGTTCGGGGAGCTCCTCGCCTTTCTCACGGAGAACGATGTGGGCCTCGTACAGATGCCCTGTCCCGAGCTTTACTGTCTCGGTCTCGGGCGCTTCGACGTGCGCCCCGGCCTGGAGCATCCCCATGGCATGGCCCGCCTCCGGCGGATGATAGACGACATCGTCTTCACCGTCAGGGAATATCTCTTTCAGGGATTCGCTGTCGTCGCCTTCCTGGGGAAACAGGGCAGCCCCGCCTGCGGAGTCACCGAGACCTGGCTCGATGGGCGCCACCAGGCGGGAGAGGGCGTGTTCGTCCGTGAGCTGAAGGCCCGTCTGGCGGCCGAAAAGCTCGACATCCCCGTGCGCGGCGTGGCGGACTTCCGTCAGGACGAGGCTGTCGCGTGGCTGAAGGGGAGGGTGTGAGGTTGGGTGTTGTGCCCTCGTTATCGATGGGGACGGAAGTTTTTTCGGTGACGGGAAACTGAGCGGTAGTTTGGTGTGACCGCGAAACCTCTGTCAGAACCGGAGCGGTTTTCATAACTCCAGTCTTTTCCTCCCGAAATTCACGCCCTATATTGTCATTATTCCTGCACATCGTCCATCGGAACTCCATACCAAGAGGCTTTCCATGACCGAACGACAGCGATTCCACGAAGTGATGAACTTCGGCACTCCCGACCGGCCGCCCTACCGCGAGCTGCACGCCTGGCCGGAGACCTATGAACGGTGGCATGCCGAAGGCTACCCCAAGCATGCCGACTACCGGATATATTTCGGTTTCGACCGCTACGAGGATGTGGGGGTGGAGACCGACATCCATCCGGTCTTCGGGGAGGAAGTGATCGAGGAGGGGGAGGAATACATCATCAAACGCGACTGGCGGGGCGTCCAGCTCAAACTTTCCCGCCACAGCCGCTCGATCCCCTATTTCTATGCCTTTCCCGTGCGTGACCGCGAGACATGGCGCGCATTCAAAAAACGGCTCGATCCTGAAACCGCCACGCGCTTTCCCCATGCATGGGACCTGCGGGTGCGGGAACTCGAGAAACGGGATTTCGCGGTCTATCTGGGCATTGCGCGCACGGTGGGCTTTTTCGGTCCGGTCCGCGAGTGGGTGGGGCCCGAATCCCTGCTCATGGGATTCTATGACGATCCCGCCTGGGTGCACGAGATGATGGACGACTATGCCGATTTCATCATCCGTCTCACCACACCCATTCTGGAAAAGGTCATCCCGGACTGCATCCATTTCTTCGAGGATATGTGCTACCGCGGCGGCTCGCTCATCTCTCCCGCCCATTTCCGGGAGTTCATGATGGAACCCTACCGGCGGGTGCTCGACCATTTCCGTTCCCATGGCGTGCCGTTCTTCGTGGTGGACACCGACGGCGCGGTGGACGAATTGATCCCGCTCTTCATCGAACTGGGCATCCACGGCATGTATCCCTTCGAGGTGCAGGCGGGCATGGATGTGCGCGAGGTGCGGAAAAAGTACGGCCGCGATTTCGTTCTCTGGGGCGGCCTGGACAAGCGCGTCCTCGAAGGCGCGAAACAGGACATCGAGGCCGAGGTCATGGGCACGGTCCCGGTCCTCCTCGAATCCGGCGGCTACATCCCCATGCTCGACCACGAACCACACCCGGGAATACCGTTCGACAACTTCCGCCATTACCGGGATGTGCTCAGGAAGGTGTACGAGGGGTAGGGAGAAGAGTTCGCATGAAATCGCCGTGAAAAACCGCGCCCGTCACAGCCTGAAGAAAATCTTCCTCCGGTAGAGCCACAGGCAGACCAGCCACTGGATGAGCAGCGCCAGCACATGGGCGGCGGGAACGGTCCATGCGCCCGCAAGGGGTTCCAGCGGTTCGAGATAGACTCCCAGGGACGCGAGCATCCAGGGATGGAGGAGGCTGTGCAGGATGTAGATGAAGATCGAGTTCATGCCCACCACCACGAAGGGAAATCCCCATCGCTTTGCGCCCCTGATGTCGACGGTCCAGTAAAGCAAGGGACGCCATGCCGCAGGTCAGGAGCGTGTAGGTGCCCGTGAACATGCGCTTGATGATGGGTATGACCGGATGAAGGGCGAGGCCGAGAATGACCCCTGTTGCGCCCAGGGCGGCGAGTCTTTTCATGAAGGAGGCGTCGTTGGGGCGTTTACGGTAGAGATCGCCCGCGATGCTTCCGAATACCACGATGGCCCCGGAGTGGATGACGGTATAGAGGTATCCCCACCGTGAGGGGCTGTTGGTCAGTGTCTCGTCGATCAGATATACCAGGTTCTTATAGATGATATAGCTGTTTCGCCCCACGTCGTAGACCGGGATGATGAAAACGAAAAACCAGTAGACGAACAACAGCCCCGCGAACACCCCGAACCGTCCCCGCACCGGCAGATCAGAAAAGAGGAAACCGGCGAAATAGGACAGGGCCAGCAGTTGAAGCACCCCCGGCCCCGTCACCGGTCTTCCGGCGGAAAGCCAGCTCAGCATGAAACCGAAAGCGAACAGTTCGATGCTCCGTATGGCGGCGTGCTTCAGCCGGACCGTGAACGTGTCGCCCCGCTCACGGCGTTTTGCGTTCGAGAACGCCATGGAGACACCCATGACGAACAGGAACGACGGCAGGATGAAATCCTCGAAATGAAATCCCACCCAGTCGGCGTGATTGAGCTGACGGTAAACAACCCCGGCGACAGGCAGGTGGGCCAGGTCAGCGAGGCCCATGGTGTGGGCCATCATCGCCAGCATCGTCATGCCCCGCTGGATATCGAGCGAAACGAGACGCTTTGACGGCGGGACGGCATGGGAGGTGTCGCTCATGGCGGCTTTCCGCGTTTATGTGGTCCGTTCGCAGGGATGCCGGAACGATGACGGTCCGGCGGTCACTGGATGTCCTCGTTCGGAAGCATGGAGCGGTGGTACATGACCAGTTTCCACTCGCCGTCGATGCGGGCGAAGGTATGGGCGAAGCGCATGTAGACCGTCCGTTGCGGCCCGTCCTTCTGCTTTGTGGTATATGAACAGTGTCCCCATGCCAGCCCGGTGTCGCCGACCACACGATAGTGCTCCGTCTGCATGTGGATGGTGAACTGGTCCATCATCGAAAAGAATCCGAGGACGGCCTGCCTGAAAGGCTCCCTGACCCTGACCGGACGGGGAAACGCGGTGGAATGGCCGTATCCCGCCGCGCCGGTGCCGATGTCGACGATGATGTCGATGTCGCGGTCTGTCCACGCCTGCATGTATTTCTGATGGGTTTCCCGCAGGCTCTGCACATCGGGGCTCTCGTCGGCCCCAGCGTGGACGATGACCTGGTGTGCGGCCGCGAGAAGCAGGGCGAGCATGACGGGAACGATCATTCTTTTCATTGATTCCTCCGGACTGTGTGTGGGAGTTGGGTTATCAGCGGTTTCCCGAATGATACATTCCCTCCACGGCAAATGAAAGCGAAAACCTTGCCGTGAATTGATCGTTCGTACGCCACGGCGCGGGAGGGCGTGGAGACGCAGCCCCAAATATCATATATGATAATAAGATATCATGCATGATATCACCATGCAGCACCTGTGCGACAGGAGATTCTCGAGGGGAAGCGTTATAGAGAAGGGCGGGAATATCATGCATGATATCAGCGCGTTGGCGCCGCTGATTGGAATGATGCGGAAATTTTTTTTATATGTATAATAATCAGTGTCTTATGGAGATTGTTATTGTTTTGGCACGATGGTTGCAATAATACAGGGCTCATTTCATTTCTTGTGAAAGGAGCTTGTTATGTTGAATGAACATGTGGAAAGAAAAGTCAATACGTTGCTCGCGCTGTTCGGATTCATCATGTGGGTGGGCGCTCTGACGTTCCTGATGAGTAATATCTCGCTCTGAGGGTTGTAAACAGCATGAAGGAAAAGCCGCAGGGGAATGTCCCCTGCGGCTTTTGTAATATGTTGACGCCGGATTGCCTTTGGAAAGACTGGTTACAGAAAACGGGGAGCCGTAATGCCGGGCTCCCCGTTCATGGTGGATCCATCGCAGGTGCAGTGGTTATTCCGTCCTGCCGCATGCCGTGCGCGCGTGCGACGCTCCGCTGCATCCCGGATTCCTGATGGAGACATCGCCGAGCGTGAGTTTGGACGCCTGTTCGGCTCCCGATGCACCAGCGGCGGCGCAACCGGCGGCGGCGCTTGATGAGGCGGCCGCACGTTTCGCGCAGCCATCTGCGCAGGCGCAGTCGCAGTCACCGTCGCACTCTTCGCAGCAGGTTTTCCCGCACACGGCAGCGCATGAAGCGCCGCAAGTCAGGGTGGCGTTCTCTTCGGTTGTTGCCGTAACCACCGTGGTGGTCTCCGCCTGGCGGGCCACCGAAAACGAGAAGGCGGCCGCGAGGATTGCGACAAATACTGCGATGACGATGATTTTCGAGGTCCTCATATGCTTCCTTTCGTGGTGAAGGTCTGTTTCAACAAAAAAACAGCGCTCCCTGAAGTATACACAAGAAATATCATCATTACAATGATAATTTCTGGCAATCCCCATTTTCCGGCAAACAGATTTACTTCGGCGTTTTTCAATTGCTGAACCGGGATCTTCTGGATTACGGGATGAACCGCGATTATCATCCTGTCAATCCATTCATCCCGATAATCATGGTTCGAAAGCTGAGTGGTCAATGATGCATTACAACTTATATATCGCCCGCAGCCCGGCCCCGCAGAAAGAAAAATGCCACGCCGGTGACATGCATCACATACGTGCATGAAGAATCATGGTATATTGATTGTGAATCAGTCACATGCTGTATACGGTCCTTTTCTGCCGGGAGGGGATTCGGCGTAGATTCAGGCGTCGAATCCCCTTCTTTATGGAACCTGACGCCGGCTCGAACGTTGACAGTCCAGACCCAATGTAAATCAGCTGGAGGGTATACATGCGTTTGCAGCCGTTCGGTTTTTTGCATGAGGATATCAGGCGTGACCAGGTTGTGAACCGAACACGGGTATGGTTCACGGATTTTTCAGATAACCATGGCGCGGCGTATTTCTCTGTTCTGGGAACATGGTTGCCATTTACCGTACGTGCGGATATACTGTAGTAAAGGTTCGTCAATGACATATCGAGGTTGAGATGGTACAGATACTTGCGGCGCTGCTGATTTTCGTCCCGCAGGTGTCGGCGCAGGAGACGGTTGCCGACAGCCTGGCCGCCGAGCTGACCGGCGCCGGCGGAACGGAGCGGGTGGACATTCTCAACAGGCTCGGGAACATTTCACTCTCGTCCGATCTGGCGCAAGCAAGGGACTACGCCGACACCGCTTTGAGCGAGTCGAACGACCTCGGCTACGATTTCGGCCGCGCGGGAGCGCTTTGCACCATCGGAAGATTCCTTCACATGACGGGACATGCGGAGGAGGCCGTGGCGACCTATCATGAAGCACTCGATCTCATCGGGAGCGATCCCGGCCTCAACCTGACCGGCCTGCTCCATTCTCGCATGGGATATGCACTGGACGACCTGGAGCGCGAGACCGAGGCGATAGACTCCATGAAGCGGGGTCTTCCGATATTGGCGGCCACGGAGGACAGGCCGAGCGAGGGCTACATTGCCAATTACATCGGACTGCTCCATTGGCAGCGGAGCGAATACGACAGCGCGCTGGTGTATTATCACCGTTCCCTCGACATCAGGGAGGAGGTGGGCACCCGCAGAAGCGAGGCCACAACCCTCAATAATATCGGCATCATCCATTATCAGCAGGGTAATTACCAGCAGGCGGTCGACTATTATCTCCGGTCGTTCAGGATCCACGAGGAAATCGACAACATCTACGGCGCTGCACTGGCGCTGAACAATCTTGGAATCACTTATCGCGACTGGGGCGAGTTCGATACCGCCCTGGAATATTTCAGGAACGGCCTGGCCATGGCGGAACATATACAGAACGCCATGGCGATCGGCTATTCACTGAACAATATCGGTTCGGCCTTTGAGAGAAAGGCGGTCCTCGATTCCGCCCGGGTCTACTATGAATGGTCCCTTGACGAGTACACAGCCGGAGACGAGGCATCCGGGATGATGCTCGCCAACAACAGCCTGGGCAATCTCTACAATCTCATCGGCTCGCATGAACGGGGACTCGATCATGCCCGGGCCGCCCTCGCCATTGCCGATTCACTGGGAAATATCGAACACCGGGCCATGGCCCTCTCGAGGATCGGCCATTCCCAGATGCATCTCGGAATGCTGCTCGAGGCGCGGGCACATTTTCTTCAAAGCATGGCATTGTGCAGAGAAATGGGCAAACGGGACCTGATCAAGGACAATTTTTACCATCTGTATGAACTCAGCGAAAGCGAAGGCGATACCGGCGCCGCGCTCGACTATTTCATCAGGTATTCTTCCCTCAAGGACAGCCTCTTCAACGAGGAATCCGCCCGCAACATCGAACACCTTCGTATTTCCTTCGATACCGGCAGAAAGGAACAGGAGAATGAACAGCTCAGGCGCGAAAGAACGATCCAGGAGGCTGTCATTCGCCGCAACAGGACCATCATCGTCCTGATCAGCGCCCTTCTCGCGATCATCGCCCTCTCCTCCGTTGTCGTCTATTCACTTTATCGCACAAGAACAGGGCATATTCCGCGCTCGAAGCCACCAACGAGGAAATCAGGGGCCAGAACCGACGAATCGAGGAACAGAAGCGTGAACTCGAGGAGGCCATCAGGAACATAAAGGTCCTTCGCGGTCTTCTCCCCATCTGCGCCAGCTGCAAGAAGATCCGGGACGACACCGGTTATTGGGACGAGGTCGAAAGTTATATAGCAAGGCGCTCGGACGCTGATTTCAGCCACAGCATATGTCCTGATTGCATTCAAAAGCTCTATCCTGAACTCAACATCGAAAAAACGGACCTGGAATCCTGATGTGTTTCCCTGCTGCGGCAATGTATTCCCGGAGAAGGATCATGCCGGGTAGAGAGGCGCCGCCGGGTGATGGGTTACGTAATATTCACCTTGCAATTCCCCTTTCCGCATTGTATACAATATGAATGCCGACAGAGCGGGAGGCGGGATCAAATCAATCAGTGAAACCCGGCTTCCGTATGAACGTTCAATATATACACGACCGTAATTCATTCATCACTTTGTCGAGGTGTATCGATGAAACGACGAGAAATGTTGAGAAACGCAGCCCTCGGGGCGGCGGCCATAACCGCAGGTTCCGGTTCGGCTGCGGCTGAAACCATCCCGCGCAAGCCCCTGCCTCCGCTGCGTGACATGCAGTACCGAGAGCTGGGTAAGACGGGGATCGAAGTGAGCCTGCTTGGTTTCGGTTCCCATCTGTCGGAAGTGAACAAGAAGGACCCCGTGCGCCGCGACCGCCAGATTCAGGAAGGATTTCACAACGGGATCAACCTCTTCGACATATATGATCACGGAAACTATCACCAGTTCAGGCCCATGGCGAAATCACTCGCCGACAAACGCAGGGAAGTGGTGATATCCCTTGTCGCGGTCGAGGACGATGTACGGAAGGAAGTTGAGGGCGTGCTCCGGACGTTCAACACCGACTACATCGATCTCTACCGTATTGTGTACCGCGACGGCAGGGGCGACTATGAGCGGGGCGACGATGTTCTCGAGCTGCTGCTGCGCATGAAGGAGGAAGGGAAAATCCGTGCTGCCGGCGTTGTCGCACACCGTGAATCCGGCATTCTGTACGCTGTCGAGAACTATCCCATCGATTATATCATGATGCCCATCAATTTCCATCACAACAAGGCGTGGTTCGACGACGAACCGGACGGGTACAGCGATGTGCTTCCCAAATGCCGCGAGAAGGGTGTCGGTGTCCTCGGCATCAAGCCCATGGGCGGCGATCCCATGGTCGCCTATGCCCAGCACCAGGGTTATTTCGACCAGGACTACCGTGGCGTGAACTATCCCAAGGCGGCTCTGCGCTATCTCTGGCAGAACGACCAGGTCACATCCGTCCTGCCGTCGATCAACACTGTCGGCCAACTCTGGGATGCCCTCGATTCCCTCTGGAAACCCCAAATGACCCGGGACGACAAGAAGATCCTCCGGGAACTGTCCCGTAAGGCTGACCGCACCTTCGGCGCCTATCTGCCGCCCCACTACAAATGGATGGAGAAGTGGCGCGTGCGGACGGCGTAAAGGCGTGTACGGCACTGGTGTCGAAATACCATCGGGAAGCCCCTCTCGTAAAGGGGCTTTCTGTTTGTGCGCCCGGCAGGGCGCACCTACTTGGA
>CAYNWJ010000153.1:0-8666 GCA_964400815.1 uncultured bacterium | reverse complement strand
GTATTCCTCGTAGTCCCCCGATGCGGTCTCGCGGAATCCCTTGTACGACCGTCCGCCCCCGGCCGTGGGCTCCGCCGGATACCCGTCCACCCGCTCGCGCAGACGGTCGAACCAGGCGCGCTCGGCCCCCAGCGCACGCGCCTTCACAGCCGGGAAGGTGGTGTCGTTGAAGAAAAGCCGCGGATGATCGGGTCGTATGCCGTCCAACCAGCCGTCACCGTCCTCGAATGCGGGCGACGGCGCCGGGGCGAGAAGAACGGCGAGGCAGATGCACAGGGCGATGGTCTTCATGGCGTGGCCTCCGTGTGTGGTGGTGTATGTACCATATATACGCGAGATTCCGCCCTGCGGCAAGCGCGGGTTTGGGGAGGGGGGTATGTCACGCGAGTGACAGGGGGTGCGTGTTGCTTTTCTGCAAAGAGACCGGAGGGGTCTGCCTTTCCCCCTCTTTCGCGGCGGGAGAGGGGAAACGCACCCCCACAAAAAAAACCCGGCCATGGACCGGGTTTTTTTCAAGAGCGTTGCCGTTTATTCGTCTTTCGGCGGCCACTCGGGCGAGGGCTCGGTCTCGGCGTCGGGCTTCGAACCGCATGCGGCGGCCATGACGGCGGTGGCGAGCATGCTGATGCCGAGAACGATGTGCTTGATAACATCCCTGCGCGACTTCATGATGGCTCCTTTTGTGTTCGATGGAACGCAAATGCTTGTTTATCCACGATTACGCCAATATATACATACGCCTGCCGCAAGTCAAGGGTTTTTAACCGCGAACCGCCGCCGTGAGCGTGTCACATGATGGTGGGGAGGGTGAGGGAGACCGTGGTGCCGTCCACCGCGTTCGAGGTGACCGTGATGTCTCCGCCGTGGGCCCGTGTCACCAGCAGGGCATAGGTGGTGCCGAGCCCCATGCCGTCCTTTTTCCTCGAGCGGTCGGAATTGAATTTCTCGAAGAAGGTGGCCAGTTTCTGCGGGGGGACCGGTTCGCCGCGGTTGTTTATGGTGATGACCAGGCCGCCGTCCTCGTTGCGGGTGGTTACGGTGACGGTTTTGGCGTCCGGGCGTTTCTCCCTGAGGACGTGCTCCACGGCGTTCTTGAGGAGATTGGTGAAGACCCCGGGCAGGAGGGAGGGGTCCGCCGAGACGATGGTGTCGTCCGCCCCGGAATCCAGGGTTATCGTGACGCCCGATCCGCCGGCGGTCACCATGATGTCGCCGATCTTCTCCCGGAGGACCTGCGCGGCGTCCAGGGGGATGGTTTCCAGGTCGAACTGTCCGCTTTCGATGTCCTGGAGTTTCTTGAGGCTGTCGATCAGCTCGATGGCGGCCGATGTGGCGGTGTTGATGCGGGAGATGAATTCCTGCTGCCTGCCGGTCATTCGTTCGGTGCCGGACATGAGCAGGAGGTCCGAGAAGCCCTTGATGGGCCCGAGGATGTTCTTGATCTCGTGCCGCATGAAGGCCTCGTATTCCCGGCGGAGGTTCGCCATGTTCGTCTCGAGTTCGCGCTGGCGGGTGATGTCGCGCTTTACGGCCACGTAATGCCGTATGGCCCCGTTCTCCATGACCGGGGCGATGTGCGCCTCCTCGTACATCAGGCTGCCGTCCCTGCGGCGGTTTATGAAGGTCCCGGACCACGGCGTTCCTCCCGATATGGTCTCCCACATGGTGCGATAGAAGGCGGGGGAATGGCGGCCGCTCTTGAGCACGCGGGGATTTTTCCCGATCACCTCTTCACGGGTGTAGCCGGTGGTGCGCTCGAAGGCGGGATTGACGAACTCGATGGAGCCGTCCGCGTCGGTGATGACCACCACGGTGTCCGCCTGGGCGATGGAGGCGCTGAGGAGCCTGAGCTCGGACTCGGCGGCGCGCCGGGCGGTGATGTCCACCAAGGCCCCGCGGATACCGGTCACCGTACCGTCATCGTCCCTGATGGGCGTGCTGTAGACGAGGGCGGGGAAGGTGCTCCCGTCGGCGCGTCTGACGGTGTAGAGTTGATCGTCGAACGGTTCCCCCGCCATGATTTTGGCGATGTTCGCGAGGGCGCGTTCACGGTCCGAATCGGCGAACAGGTCCCTGACATTGATACCGGCGTCGAACTCGTCAGCAGTAAGCCCCGTGGACTCGAATCCCCGGCGGTTGGCATAGGTGAGCCGGCCCCCGGTGTCGAGCTCGAAGACCACCAGCGGCAGGAGTTCGGCCATTTCACGGAAGCGGGCCTCGCTTTCCCGGAGCAGGCGTTCGGTCTCCTTCCGTTCCGCGATCTCGGCGTGAAGCAGGCGGTTCGCCTTCTCGAGCTCGGCGGTCCGTTCCCCGACCAGTTCCGCGAGGCGCCCGCGCGACTGCCTGAGTTCCTCCTCGCGCTCCTTTTCCAGGGTGATGTCGCGTGAATTGCCCACGGCGCCGATGGCCCGCCCCTCGTCGTCGCGCAGACAGGAGGCGGAAAGGAAGCTCGTGAACACCCCGCCGTCCTTCCGCACGTTCCGGATTTCGCCGGAAAAGGCCCCGTTTTCCCGTACCTCGCGGCCGATGCGGGCGGCCTCCTCCGGATCGTGGTAGAGGACCTCCACGGTCTGCCCGATGATCTCGGCGCGGTCGTAGCCGAATGTCTCGCAGGCGGCGCGGTTGAAGGCCACGATGCGGCGGCCGGGGTCCACGGCGACGATCATGTCGATGGAGTTTTCGATGATGCTGCGGCACAGGAGCGCTGCGCTGCCGTTGTCGGTGTCGCCTTTGGTCACGATGGATCGCCTGTTCGGATGGGGAGACTGAAATGAATTGCCAATATATTATATAGTACGATGCAATGCAATCGATTGCAACAGTTTTGTGGGGGGGGGCCTCCCTGCGAAAAGACCCCCCCCGGACTTCGGGAGTCTCATTACCTCCCCTCAAAAGGGGAGGTGGCCTCTGCAGAGGCCGGAGGGGTCTGCCTTTTCATCGTCTCCCTGTGAAGAGACCCCCCTCGGACTTCGTCCGGTCCCCCGCTTTGAGGGGGGACATGGAGACTGCCGGAGGGGGCTGCCTTTTCATGGCCTCCCTGCAAAAAGACCCGCTCCCGTGAGCGTCCCGTCGCCCCTACTCCTCCATCCCGCCCGAGGAGATGTCGAGCATGCCGTCCTTGATCTCGATGAGGGTGGGGGTGTTGCCCCATTCGTCCTTGTAGTATCCCACGGCGTGATCGAGGAACTCACGTGAAACGCCCTTGCGCCGGCCCGTCTTGGGGGCCATGAACATGACCGCCTGACGCTTTCGGTGGGATATGTCGAAGGTCTCGTAGAACTGCCCCTCCAGGGTGCGGTACACGCAGACGCCGTTGCCGGTCAGGCCCTCATACCCCACCAGGATGCCGTCGATGTAGAACACCGGGATGCCGTTGGCCAGAAGCACATTGAGCGCCTGTGTGGAACAGTCCCTGATCATGTATGCCCGGAGGCCGTGGCGCGATCCGAAGTCGCCGTAGATCTGGAGCTTGGTGTACAGGGAGGTCATCTCCTGGTCCATGTCCTCGCGGAACCGGAAGCGCATCATGAGCTGCTGGTTCTCCAGCTTGCGGTATTCGTTCTCGCCGGGGAAGACCCGGAAATAGGAGAGCACCTGCTCGATCTTGCCGTACCTGTCAGGGTCCGGGATGCCCTCGATGCGCGCCGAGGCGGGGACGCGCTCGGGGTCCACGGTCTTCTGCACGATGAGGGAGCTGATGTCGCCCAGCTCCGAGGGCATGGGGATGTAGCGGATGAGCCGTTCCGATTCCTCGCGCATGCGCCGGCCGATCTCCATGGCCGAGGACGACACGTGGAACTTGCCGTTCAGTGTCCGCTGGATCACGTCCTGCTCGACCTCGTAGAAGATCACCTGGTAGATGAAATCGTCGTAGTTCTTCGTGATGCTGCCATAGATCACGATGTCGGCGCCGAGGGCCTCGCCCGCCGCCCGCGCCTCGCTGCGCTCGAAAACCAGGTCGCGCCCCGTTTCCTTTATCCAGCGGTCGTGGGCGTTCATGTCGATCATTTCCATGCCGCCGGCCCGGTTGAACTCCCGAACGATGGAGCCGGCCATGACATCGGCGATGGGCTTGTAGACCCGGTCCTCCACCCAGGGCGTGCAGACCAGCACCCGCACCATGGTACGCTGGGCGGGGGCCGTCCGCGGCAGGGCGAAGAGGACGGCGAGCATGACGAGGAGGGCGCTGATGGCCCGTCCGTGCGTTCGATGTGTCATAAAATGGCTGCTTTCCGTTAGGGGTGTCGGTGCCGAAAGGGTAAAATAGCACGAGCGCGCCGGAGGTTCAAGCATTTTCGGGACACGCCCCCGTACCATGGCCGACGCGCGGAGGCGGGCGGCGGTTCCAGGGGAGGGGGTTGTTCGGATCTTCCGGCTCTCTGCGAAGCCCCCTTCCGACGCTGCGCGCCACCTTCCCCCGCACCGGAAGAAGGAAAGGCACGGCGGGCCGGCCGGGGAAAGGAGTCTGAACAGAGGTTCGCTGCATACCCGCCCATAATAATGTACGGGAGGCCGGGGATCGTGAAGAAAAAACCGACATATAACAATTTCCACTTGACATAACA
The DNA here is from genome assembly GCA_964400815.1 of uncultured bacterium. Classification (GTDB taxonomy): domain Bacteria; phylum Latescibacterota; class Latescibacteria; order Latescibacterales; family Latescibacteraceae. The sequence goes on along the minus strand of CAYNWJ010000153.1, from coordinate 4,101 downwards.
ATTTTCACGTAGTATCATGTGCAGGTGACGGGAGAACACAGGAGTGAACTGCAATGATCATGGTGGATGCTGACATGGGAATCGACTTGAACGAGGTGCGCGGGCACATCGAGCGGCTGCGCGCGGCCGGGGGAGGGCTGAACGGGTACGAGCGCCGCTGTCTGCGGAAGGACCTGGCCTTCATCGCGGAGCAGGGGATCGAGGTGGTGGTGCGTGGGGACGGCCGGTATCCCGGGGCCCTTTCCCGGACCTTTCCCCGCAAGGCGCCCCGCATGATCTTCATGAAGGGGAACCTGTCGCTGCTTTCGAGGCCGGGCATCATGGTGTGCGGATCCCGCGGCGCCTCCGGGCTGGGGCTGGACTTCGCCTACAAGTGCGGACGGCTGGTGGCGGAGGCGGGGTATGTGCTCATCAGCGGCTATGCCCGCGGGGCCGACATGGCTGCGCATCTGGGGGCTCTGGAGGCGGGCGGGGAGAGCATGGCGCTGGTGCCGTACGGCCTCACGCGGTTCTCGGTCAGGAGTGTGCTGGCGGATGTGCTGGACGAGGGGAACTTTCTGGTGGGGAGCGAACTGCCGCCGGTGTCGGGGTTTACGGTGAAGGCGGCCCTCAGGCGCAACCGTTTCCTGGCGGCAATGGCCGGCGCGGTGATCGTGGTGGAGCCGGGGGACACCGGGGGGACCTGGTACACCGCCGAACGAGCCGCCGGGATGGGGAGGCCGCTGTTCCACTTCACCGGCGAGCGCGGGGAGGCCGGGGAGCGTCTCGCGTCGCTGGGAAGCCGCGGGATCGTCATGCGGCGTAACGCCCCCGTGCTGGACGAGGTGTACGCGTGCCGGGGGGGAGGAATGTGAACGTTATGAGGGCGTGACAGGACGGACGGCATGTCCGGGGAGGAGACTCCCGTCGGGGTGACGGCGTCATCAAAAACCCTTTGTGCCGGGGCGGCCATACATTATTTTAATACAGTATTGTTACAGCGCCGCCAACCCCCAGACCGGGACACCACCGTGAATGCCGTCTTCATAGTGCTTCTCGCCGTACTGATCGCTCCCGGAACCCATGCCGGAGCGGCGGACAGCGCGGAGACGCTCGAAGCATCGGGAAAGGCCCGTTTCGAAGCCGGCAGTATGGTCGAAGCCGAGGAGGCCTACCGCGCGGCGCTCGCCATGTACCGGGCGGATGACGATTCCACCGGCGCCGCCCGCCTCTCACGCGCCCTCGGGCTCCTGTATTTCAGGACATCGCGGTATGACAGCTCGCTCGTGTACTACGCGGACGCCCGGACCCTCTACCGTCGTCTCGGTGACGAACGGGCGTACGGGGCGATGGTCAACAGCATCGGCGCGGCCTATTACCAGCTCGGATTCTACGAGCGGGCGCTCGGGGAATACCAGGAGGCCCTGGATGTACGGCGCGGCGCGGGGGACGCGGAAGGGGCGGCGCGGGTGCTCACCAACATCGGCCTGGTGTACATGCGTCAGGGGAACCTCGACGATGCGGCGGCGGTGCTGGACGAGGCCGGGCGTGCGGCAGAGGAAACGGAAAACGCCGAAGTTATCTGGTATGTTCTGCACAGCCGCGGTGAGCTGCTCGAGATGCGCGGGGACCTGGCGGGAGCGCTCGAGATGTACCGGCAGGCGCTCGAACACCGGCGCAGGACGCCGGGAAGCGACACCGTCATGAACCTGAACGCCGTGGGGACCGTGCTGTTCAAGATGGGCGGGCACGGGCGGGCGATGGAGTTCTTCACGCGGGCGTACGGGCGTGCGGAGGAACTGTCCAACGGCCGTGAGATGGCGCGCTCCCTTCTGAACATGGGCGAAGCGGCCGCCGTGACGGGCGACACCGGCCGCGCCCGCGAACTTCTCGGGGAAAGCATGGAGATATCGCGGAGGACGGGGAACCGGGCCATCCTCGCAGAAGCCCTCGAACAGGCCGCCGCCGTGGAGGAACAGGCGGGCCGCACCCGCGAGGCCCTCGCCCTGTACAAACAGTACACGGCGCTCGACGACAGTCTGACCGGCGAGGAAACGGCCGGTAACATCGACCGTCTGCGCATCGTCCACGATACCGAGCGCAAGGAACGCGAGAACGAGGAACTCCGGCGGCGCGGGCGGATCGATGCGCTCATGCTCCGGCGCACGCGGCTGTTCACCGCGGTCGTGGGCCTGCTCTTCGTTCTGGCGGCCGCGTTCGCTCTGGTGCTCTGGCGGAGCTATCTGGTCAAGAAGCGGATGAACGCCGAGCTGTCCCGCGCCAACGGGGAGCTTACGGCGGCGCTGCGCGAGATCCACACCCTCTCGGGACTCCTTCCCATCTGCGCCAACTGCAAGAAGATCCGCAACGACACCGGCTACTGGGAGGGGCTGGAGGAATACATCACGAAGCATTCGGACGCCCGGTTCAGCCACGGCATCTGTCCCGCGTGCATGAAGGAACTCTATCCCGAGGCGGGGGAGAACGGGTGGCTCGCGGACGGGGAATGAGTGGTGCATTTCATGCGAAAATCTCTATCGGCCCCCTCTCCCGATATCCCCTCTCCCCCTGAAGGGAGAGAGGGCGCCCGACCGGTGGTGCTTTCCCTTCTCCCGGTACGGGGGAAGGTGGCGCGGAGCGACGGATGGGGGCTTTGCAGAGAACATCCGGATGCCGGGAATGGAATATGACACACCCGGCCGAACAGGAGGAAACGCCCGTGACGCCGACGGCCCCGCCGCGTGAACTGACCGTGGCCCATACCGCCCGCTCGTGGGACACCGGCCCCGGCGGGACCCTGCATGTGCGCACCTGGCCCGCAGGGGTCCGCAGGCTCTTCGCCATGCGTTCCTTCTCGGTGGCCGACGACGGCGGGCGCGGGATCGGAAGCGCCGTCTCCGCATGGCTGGTGCTGGACATGGAAAAACGCCCCCCGGCGGCCGTGGGGCCCCTGCTCGAAGCCTTCGGGCTGTCCTTCGATGACATGGAGCCGCCCGCCGTGCCCGAAAAGCTCCCCGCCGCCGGGACACCGGAGACGGAACACCGCTTCGCCGTCAGGTACGGGGACATCGACATGAACCGCCACGTCACCAGCGCCTCCTATCTGTCGTGGGCGCTCGAGTGCGTGCCCCCCGGCGTCCGCGACTCCCATTTCCCCGCCGGGGTGGAGCTGTCCTTCCTCGCGGAGGCCTTCCACGGGGACGAGGTCCTGTCTGCGGCCGCCCGCGAACCGGCCGGAGACGGTCAGTCTGACCTGACATGGCGTCATTCTGTCGCCTGCGCCGCGGACGGCAGGGAGTGCGCGCGCCTGCGGACACGATGGCGTCCCCGCTGAACTTCCTTCCCCCTCAACATCACCCAATCCATTGATAATAAAGATATTGAAGCACCAGCCGCCGCGGCGTTCCCGTCCGCCGGAAGCGGTTGCGCGCCTTCATGACGTTTATTGGTACACATTTTGCGATTTGAACATTTCCATGAGGCGGGCGGGGACGGCGGATCACGCCGCCGTCTTGAACAGCATGACCGCCCAGAGCGCGGCGATGCCCATGACGGTCTTGTATTCCCTGTTCTTGATGGCGAGGAAGGGGGCGGAGGCGGAGATGACACGCCCGGGGTCGAGGCGCCGGGGAATGAAACGGGGGACCTCCGACAGATAGCGCTCGTAATCGCCGCCGTACCGTTTCACCAGATGGGCCTCCTCGCGGAGGACGATGCGGCGGTAGACGAGGGGATAGGCCACGGCGAAGACGGCGGCGAAGAGAATGTCGCGGCCCATGACGCAGGCCCCCAGGCCGATCAGGAGCGAGCCCAGGTAGAGGGGGTTCCGCACATGGGAATAGATGCCGTCGCGGGTTACGCCCTCGAACTTGATGAGGGTCCCCGCGCTGATGAAGCGGATGCACTCGCCCAGGCACATCACGGCCGCTCCGAAGAGGAGGCTGGCGGGCGACGGATCGGCCCTGAAGATGAACACGACGCCGGCGAGAAAGCCGAGCTGGATGCGCCAGGTGTTTTTTTTCATGGGTGAAAGTTCCTCCTGTATGCGGGATGCCGTACACTAGATACTGCGGGACGCGGGGCAAGTCAAGTGTTGAAAGACGCACCCCCCGTATTCCGGCA
>CAYNWJ010000152.1:0-8693 GCA_964400815.1 uncultured bacterium | reverse complement strand
ATGGTTAGTTCCATGGCATCTAATATATTCCAGTGCCATGGATGAAGCAATTACCATATTTTATTATCGCACAATCGGGGAAACATTATTCTGCGAAACTGACACATCCCGGAAAAAATAAAGCAACTGAATTAGCAAAGGAACTTAACAACAAATGACACCTCACGATATTCTTAAATCAGGCTTTAACGACGAAATTGCAACTGTGATTTTAGATGCATATAGGGAGATCGAGCACAATTATGCTCTACGGAAATGGAAACCAAGCGAGTTAGACGCAGGTCATTTTGTTGAAGGAGTCCGTCGTGCTCTTGATCATGAACTAACTGGATCCTACATAGCTTTCTCAAAAGCGTTACAACCCTTTGATGATAAAGCTCTTTTGTCGTACGAAAATAAAACGGGAGATCATTCCTTTAGGTTACTTATTCCGAGAGCATTAAAATCAATTTATAACATCCGCAATAAACGTGGAGTTGCTCATATCTCGGATGTAAATCCAAACGAAATGGATGCAACGCTCATCCTCTATAATGTCAAGTGGATATTGGCTGAATTACTCAGACTTAAATCTGGCTTGGCACCAGAACAAACACAGAAAATGATAGATATAATTGTTGAAAGAAAATGCCCATTGATTTGGAAGGAAGGTGGCATCATATCTGTGCTTTCTACGAGGATGTCTACTAAAAAACAGATTCTTGTATTGCTCTATGATAAAAGCCCAATAAGAGACACAGAACTCCAAAACATCACAGAATATATTAATTGTACAAATTTCAAAAAAATGTTAAAAGAAATGCATAAGCAGAAATTAATTTATTACCACCAGAATGGGAATTGTCATCTCTCGCCTGTTGGTATTTCGGAAGCTGAAACAATAATCCAGGAACATAAATAATTCTCTAACTACATCACTTATCAGTCAGTAAACCACAAACGTTCAAATGGTTTCCGCACCATTATTCATTTTTCCCCTACTCCCCCCCCACCCTCTCATAATCCGCCCGCACCATCTCGCCGACCAGCGCCTCGAACCTGATATTCGGCTCCCAGCCCAGCTTTTCGCGGGCCTTTGCGGCGTCGCCCACGAGGAGCTCGACCTCGCTTGGCCGCTTGAAACGCTCGTCGACGCGGACGTGGTCGCGCCAGTCCATGCCGAGTTCGGCGAATGCCAGCTCGCAGAACTCGCGGACGGAGTGTGTCTCGCCGGTGGCGATGACGAAGTCCTCGGGGGTGTGGTGCTGGAGCATGGCGTGCATCATGCGGACGTACTCGGCGGCGTGGCCCCAGTCGCGGCGGGCGTCGAGATTGCCGAGGACGAGTTCGCGCGCGAGGCCGAGCTTGATGCGGGCGGCGTGCGAGGAGATTTTGCGGGTGACGAACTCGAAGCCGCGGCGCGGTGATTCGTGGTTGAAGAGGATGCCGGAGACGGCGAAGAGGCCATAGGCCTCGCGGTAGTTACGGGTGAGGTCGAAGCCGCTGACCTTGGAGATGCCGTAGGGCGAGCGCGGATGGAAGCGTGTGGTCTCGGACTGTGGGGACTCGGTGACCTTGCCGAACATCTCGGAGGAGCCGGCGAAATAGAAGCGGCAGCCGGGGGCGAGCTCGCGGATGGCGGCGAGGGCGTTGAGGGTGCCGAAGATGTTGACGTTCATGGTGGAGAAGGCATCCTCGAAGCTCTCGGCCACGAAGCTCTGGGCGGCCAGATGATAGAACTCGTCGGGGACCGCATGGGACACCACCCGGTACATGCTGGCGTAGTTCTCGATGAGGCCGGAATGGAGGTGAACGCGGTCGAGGATGTGCTGAATGCGGCTCATGCGGTGGGCGGGGTCCTCGATGGCGGCCCGGCGGACGAGCCCGTGGACCTCGTAGCCCTGTTCGAGGAGGTATTCGGCCAGATAGCTCCCGTCCTGGCCGGTGATGCCGGTGATGAGCGCCTTTTTCGTGTCGGGCATGCCGTCTCCTGCGGGGGTTGTCGTTGGGGTTGCGCGTTTCTCAATCAATACCACAATCGCCCGTGAAAGTCAAACCGAATCGTGGGAAGGTGGGGACAGCACATCGGTCGGTCCATGCCTGGGATGCCCTGCGATTTCGAAAAGCTCAGAACTCATCCCCCGGCCCCTTCTCTTAAGTCTTTAAGAGAAGGAGAGTTATGCGCCCGAAAGTCATTCTCGGCACGGATTCCCCCTCTTTCGCAGGCGAGAGAGGGGGATGTCACGGAGTGACAGGGGGTGAGTGGTGCCCCCGCATCACTCCTCCACCAGCACATCCAGATGTGTCGTGGCCGTGAAGCCGTTGGCCGCCGTGTGGGTGACCGTGACGATGTAGTATCCCGGCTCGCGGAAGCGGTGCACGGTCTCGGCGTACCCGTCCGGCAGGTGCTGGTCCCCCGGATGGGAGACGGTGCGCGCGGTCGGGGAGCCGTCGCCGAAGTCCCAGGTTTCGCCGCCCGTGCCTGACCGGAACACCCGGGTCTTGAAGGTCACCGGGTCGCCCGCCCGTATGCCGAAGGTGGACGAATATGCGGCGTGGATGGTGGGCGGCACGTTCTTCGGGTCCGCAGGATCGACCACGTTCACCATGGCGAAGTCATAGTCGGTGTTCCCGCGGCCGTCGGTGACCCTGAGGATTTCGCTGTAGACGCCGGGCGTGTCATAGACTCGGGTCTGTACGGGGCCGGATTTCGCGCCGTCGGGGAAGAGCCATTCGAAGGACAGGGTCCCGCCGGTAAGGGAGGCCGATTTCCCGCCGTCCAGGGTGACCCGCTCGCCGACCGCCGCCAGCAGGTGCGGCCGCGCGACCGCGATCACGGCGGGGTCGTATTTTTCCATATAGGACTGCCAGAAATAGGCGTACCCGTCCTCGGTGCCCCATTTCCCGGAGGGCTGCCGCGCCTTGATGCCGAAGTGGAGGTGGGTCCAGCCGCCGCTCCCGCCCTCCTTGCCGATCTCCCCCAGCTTCTGCCCCATGGAGACGCGCCCGCCGAGGATCACGTTCGTTTCGAAGCTCTTCAGGTGGGAATAGCGGTAGTACCACCCGCGCTCGTCGAGAAGATAGATCACATCGTACCGGGGGCTGACCGGGGTGTCGCCGTCGTGGCCATCGAGCACCTCCCCCGCCTTCGAGACCACGAGCGCGTCGGTGGCAGAGATCACGTCCACCATGCCCTCCGCGCCGCCGATGTCGAGCCCGTAATGGTAATAGACGGTCTTCCGGTCAGGCATCTCGCCGCCGTCGACATACACCGGCTCGTTGCTCATCTGCGTGCGGCTGGCGAACCACCGGTACCGGGCGGGATAGGTGAACGTGCCCTCGCGGATGTATGGCGATCCTGCGGGCCAGAGGCGGATGCGGGCGTCGGCGCCCTCTGTCAGGCCCCAGGCGTCGGTGTTGGCGTTGTCGTAATAGCCCCGCGTGATGGGGCAGTCCACCAGGACGCCGCCCACGGCGACCGGAAGGTGGTAGGTCGCGGACACGATTTCGGCGCGCGCTCCGTTGATCTCGACGGTGACCCGGGCCTTACGCACGGCGCCCCGAACGGTGTCGCGCTCCTCGACGACATCGACGAGGGTGACCCCGGCGGTGGAACCGTCATCGAGAATGACGCTGGCAGTTTCGCCCTCTTTCAGGTCGATCGAACGTCTGACGGGAGTGATCGTTCCCTCCTGCGCGGCAGCCGTGACGGAAATCGCAAGGGCGGCGGCGCACAGGGCGTTTATGAGCATGGCGCACATGGTCTCCTCCAGAGATATGGTGTATCGTCAACATGAATCATGGGCATGCAGATCGCTCCCGACGGCCTTCCGTTCGGGAATACGGTCGAAAGGATCACGCGGCCCCGCCTGAATGCGGAGGGGACCGGTCAAGTATAATAATGATATCAATAAGGTAAAAATATTTCCAAAAAGCAAGAAAAGCGATATGATCCAATGTACGTTGCAGTATTCCTCGCCGTCATCCTTCCCGACCGGCAGGACCATGTTTCTTCCTTGATTTTCACGGGTCGGTGTTTCATCTTGTACATTGACACCTGTGCCTGTATGTTTGACGCAGCGATCATGACTATCGTGTTGTCTGTAAAAAGCATAAACGTTCGGGAGCCGCACATGAAATCAATTCTGTATGCTCTGCTATCCATCATGCTTTGTTCTACAGTTCATGCACAACCGGAATCGGGGGAACGGCTGGTTGTCACCGCTTCATTTTCCAAACCGGATGTGATCGAATACGGGGAAATCGCCCTGAGCGCCATCGACATCGAGACAGCCGTCTTCACCATCGAAGTGCTTTCCGGGGATTTCAGGCGTTTTTACGTGCTTCTCGTCGACGGGTCGGGGGAATCGGAGGTGCTGATCGAGGACAGCGGGGAACGGACATACCGTATCCTGCACCTGAAGGATTGGGACGACATTGATCCCGCCGGGGACTGGCGTCTCCGGTATTACGCGAACCTGCACGATCCAGAGTTTACGGGGGTGTACAATCCGGCCGCCATGCGGGTGACCGTTTTCGAGCCGTACTACGAGGGAACGGCCGGCCGCGGGAAGGATGGGGTGTCGGTTCCGATGGCGCTCCCCTATCCCTCTTTTCTTCACTGCGACATGGGATATTTGGAAAACATCGAAGGAACGTACCGCAACACCATGTTCTACATTGTCGATCCCGCGACGGATGAAGAGTATGGCGCGGTCAGCGTCAAATACGATAAGTTCTTCGAAATACACCGAATCAGGTCATATCTGGAGAAATGTATTGAGGATAACGATCTTTCCGGCAAAAGAGACAGCCTGTTGGTCGCTGTCCATCTCAACGGTGACCTGGACGACAGTGGTTACAAGAGGGTTTCGGCCGACGTGGTGTTCAAGACATCCACCGCCGAAGAACGCGCCGAAAAAGAAAAGGCCGAAAAGAGCACATCCCGCCGGGCCTGGCTCGCGGCTCTCATCCCCGTCATTCTCGGCTATGGCTTCACCCGGCTGGTCTATCCCCTGCTTGTCCGAGTCAAAATGATGCCGAACCTGCTTGTCATCGTCCTGGGCGTTTTCGCGTTTTTCTATTTCATGAAATACGCGTTCCTCGTCAAGGACCTTCCGATTGTCAATCATTTCATCGCGGGCGGCTCCAAACTGCCCATCAACCTGGGGACGCTCGCCGCCGGCTGGTTCTTCGTGCTGCATCCCATGATCCTCGACACGCGTTTCAACCGCTGCCCGGAGTGCAGGTTCTACGGGACCGCAGTAGACCGCGGGTCCGACACCGATGTGACCACATATGTCACGAAATGGAAGTGGTCCGACGGCAGAACGACAACGGACTATGACACGGAGGAGGACACCGAGGAATTCCGGCAGTGCCCGGAATGCGGCAACCGGTGGAGCGTCTATTATGTCGAAAGCGGATTGATCAGCCGGCTGTTCAGCCCGGGCATGTACCACCTGTACCGCCTGATCGGCCTGACGAAATAGCACACATGACCGAATGGAAAACGATACTCCCATGAAAACAACCGGTGCAGCAACCTGCCTGACGATCATGATCATCATCTTCACACTGACGAACGTTCCGTCTCCCGCCACCGAGGCAGGGGAACCCTCTCCCGTTGTCGCTCACGGCGCTGCCCCCACCCTCTGCGCTGAGGGTTTCGGCTTTTCGGAAGGGCCCGTATCCGATGCCGAAGGGAACGTGTGGTTCAGCGATTACGCCGACGACGTCATATACCGCTGGTCGGTCTCCGGTTCCCTCGAACGCGTCTGGGACGACATCGGCGGACCGATCGGGCTGGCCTTCGACGAAAACGGCATACTGTATGTGTGCGCGGCCCGGGCGCATCGCATCAGGACGGTCGCGCCGGACGGGACCGCCACCGACCTGCCCGATCGCTTCAACGGCAAGCTCTTCAACAGCCCCAATGACGTCTGGATCGATCCCGCGGGCGGTGTGTATTTCACCGATCCCCGTTTCTCGCCGCTCCCCGAAGAGGTTGAGCAGGACGGGTTCCATATCTACCGCATACTGCCGGGCGGAGAAATCATCCGTGCGGCGGACGACCTGAACAGGCCCAACGGCATCACCGGCTCACCCGACGGCCGGACCGTGTATGTGACCGACACCCCCGACGATGTGACCTATGCCTACACCGTGCGCGGCGACGGCGCCCTCGGCGACAGGCGGGTGTTCGCCGAAGAAGGCTACGACGGCCTCACCGTTGACGAGGCGGGAAACGTCTACATCACCATGCAGACATCCGTGGAGGTCTATTCGCCTGACGGGGACAGGATCGAGTCGATCCCCTTTCCCGATAAACCGACGAATGTCTGCTTCGGCGGACCCGACCGCACGACCCTCTTCGTCACCGCCCGCGCCTCCCTGTATTCACTGCGCATGCAGGTGAAAGGCGTCCGGTGACGGCCGATGGAAACCGCTCGCGTTCTGACACGTTGAAAGGAATGGGACCGGACGGCCGCCGCCCTCTGCCTTTCAAAACGGCTGACTTTTGCGTTCCGGTGGGAAATTGTGTATTTTCCCTGTGCGTTCAACTGCGGCATATGAACAGTGCGCCGTGAAGGACAGATCGCCCGGAACTTCGCGGTGACAACGAATCGACGAGTATTTCTGAGATTACACATACGGAAACCCGAAACGTGGACAGGATCATGAAACGAAGGGAGTTCATCACCAGATCGACCGCGGGCGCAGCGGGGCTCGCCGCGGCCACCACCTATGAATTCTTCGCCGATCATTTCGCCGAAGCCGTGCCCTCAAGCCGGGGCACGAGCATCGAGGAGGCGGTCTGGCGCCTGGAGCAGGGAAAAGAGAAGAACACCATGCCCGAGGTGCGCGAAGAAATCCGTGACAATCCCCGCGCGGTCTTTCTCATCGAGACCAACGTGGACGCCCGCAAGGACGTCACCGGCCACTATACCGAAGCGGTGGACCAGCTCCGCAGCGAGGGACAGCGCATCGGCCGCCTGCTTCTGACCAAAGGTTCGAAAAAGGGCGGGAGCACCTTCATAAAACCCAACTTCACCGGTGTGCCCGAGCACAAGTTCAACCGCACCAACGGCGTCTATTCCTCGCCCGACTTCATCGTGGGCATGGTGGAGCACCTGCGTGAGATCGGCAATCCCAACGTGGCCTGCGGGGACAATCCCATCAACGCAGTCAACCACCGTCAGGGCGGGGTCTATGACGCCTTCGACCCCTACGACGTTCTCATGATCGAGGCGGGCTACGAGCGTTTCGAGCACTACGACAGGGATGAACTGAACTGGAGCGGCGATGTGGATTCCCCCGTCTGGAACCGCATCCCCTGTTTCAAGCCCGTGCTGGACGAGGACAACTTCCTCATCAACGTTGCCACCATGAAGTGCCATCTGACCGCCATCACCACCCTCACGGTCAAGAACCTCCAGGGCTGCGTGGCGAAGGGGTACGGCCAGTTCTGCTGGCCCGGCATCCAGCTCGAGCTCCAGTCCGAGACCGCCGGCATCGACTACCGCAAGGGCTTCCGGAAGCACGCCCTCCGCAATCTCGAGGAACTCTATCTCAAGCACAAACACGCCGGGTTCAAACGCTGGGACACCAACACGCGGCAGTACGGCGACTATGATGCCTGGGTGCGTCTGGGGGGGCTCGACGCTTGGGAGAAGGTCAAGGACAACCCCGAGGCGCGGCGCGAGTTCCTCCGCGAGACCGGCGGCGTGTTCCGTCAGGAGTCGTGGATACAGCGCGGACTCGACAACGCCCACACCCTCAAGCCGAAGCTCAACATCATCGAGGGCATCATCGCCATGGACGGCAACGAGCACGGCTGGTGGAACATCGGCGACGATCACCTGGTGAACATGGTCGTGGCGGGCTGCTCGCCCTACGAGGTGGACGCGGTCGGCACATACATCATGGGCCACGACCCCCGCGAGGTCTGGTACACCCGTGTGGCGCAGGAGAAGGGTTACGGCGAGTGCGACCCGGAGAAGATCGACATCTACCGTATCCGCCGCGACGGCGAAATCGTTCCCGTCAGAAATCTCTCCGAGATCAAGCGCTATCCCATCGGCCTCAACTGGGCCCGGAGCGACGACCCGGAGGAGCGGCTGTTCTGGTGAGGAGAAACTTTATTAAAATTGATATTTTATAAAAAAAGGGACCAGGATATTGGTCCCCTTTCTATCAATATGAAAAATAGTTTATTGCGTGTCATCACTCACTTCGATGATTTTGTAATAATCTCCAGTCCCCCAGTTATCTGTAATACGGCCTCCGGGAAATTGTGGTTCAATAGATATATTGGCATTATTACTGCTGATAACTTTTCCGTTGGTCCAACTGGTTGTCCAGTTAGCATCAGTTATATCTAAGTCAAATTCACCTGGTTCATTACTATGTTCATAATTGGCAATAAAAATTCTGAAATAGTATTTACTGTTTGAGATCCATTTGAGAATCAACGCACTGTATTGATAATCAAGCTGTTTCCCATATCTGGAACAGTCAAGTTGTGCTCCAGCTCGACTAAAAAACCGGAGAGTTTATACTCATACTTGTAACAATTGTTTCGTCGAGAATTACATTCTCATCGGACTTGCTGGTATAATTTGATGTGTTTAATTTGTTACTTACAGTTCTATCTGAAGTCAGCAATTTCCGGTTTAAAATTTGCTTACAACCCTCACATGAGGCAAGGAACA
>CAYNWJ010000151.1:0-8709 GCA_964400815.1 uncultured bacterium | reverse complement strand
TGCGATACCTACGTGAACTGCGCGATTCGATCGGGGAACTGGGGAACATCCTCGTGGCGGCGCCCGACGGCTCCCGGATTCCGCTGGAACAGCTCGCCATGATCGAGTATGTCCGCGGCCCCCAGGTCATCAAGAGCGAGGACACCTTCCTCACCGGGTATGTTCTTTTCGACAGGCGGCCGGGGCACGCCGAGGTGGATGTGGTCGAAACGGCCCGCGACTATCTGGACCATCTCCGCGAAACCGGTGAATTCACCCTGCCGGAAGGGGTCAGCTATTCCTTCGCCGGGACCTGGGAGAACCAGGTGCGCGCCCAGAAGCGTCTGGCGCTGGTGCTGCCCCTCGCGCTGGCGATCATTCTGATCATCCTCTTCCTCCAGTTCGGCTCCCTGTCCACCACCCTGCTCGTCTTCTCGGCCGTGGGCGTGGCATGGGCCGGCGGTTTCGGGTTGATTTGGTTCTATGGCCAGCCGTGGTTCATGGACGCGGTCGTGTTCGGCATCGACCTGCGGCAGATTTTCAACATCCACACGGTCAACCTGAGCGTGGCGGTCTGGGTGGGATTCCTCGCCCTGTTCGGCATTGCCACCGACGACGGCGTGGTGATGGCCACCTATCTCGAGGACTCCTTCCGCCGCAGACGGCCGTCCACCGTGGAGGAGATACGCGCCTCGACCATGGAAGCCGGGCTCAAGCGCGTCCGTCCCTGTCTCATGACCACAGCCACGACCCTGCTCGCGCTCATTCCCATCCTCACCTCCACCGGCCGCGGTTCCGACATCATGATTCCCATGGCGATCCCATCATTCGGCGGCATGCTCATCGAGGCGACATCGCTCTTGGTCGTGCCGGTCTTCTTCGCCGCCATCAGGGAAACGAAGCTGAAGTTCTCGCGTGAAGGCCCGGACAGGTCCGGCTCCGGCGGGGGAGTGGAACGCTCCGGAGACACCTGATAATCACCCCACCGCCCTCTGTCGAGAAGGCAACGCGACTCCAGCAATCTCCACGTCCCCCCTCAAGAGCGGGGGTACCGGACGGCACGTCCGAGGGGGGTCTCTTCGCAGGGAGTCAGAACATACATGCCCCGCCGGCATCTGTCACAGGCCTCCATCATAAAAAGCGGGGTCATTCCCTGTAAACGGCTGCATCGTGTGTGTCAGTGCACAGGGGGGATTGCCGGTACAGCCGCTTCCGGCTTGACGGCCATGCAAAATATGGTTATTCTGTAGAAGCATGTTCCGAATAACCGGTTAATCGAAGCACCCCGTCTGGAAAATGAAAGGAGCGGAACCTCATGGCCTTCACCTATGATGAACTCAAGCACAAGAAAGTCTCCGACCTCCGTAAAATCGCCTCCGATATCGACCATCCCGCGGTCCAGGGATACTCCCAGCTCAACAAGGACCATCTTCTCGAGGCGATCTGCAAGGCCCTCGACATCGACATGTTCGAGCACCACACCGCCCACCTGAAGAACAAGGGCAAGATCAAGGCACGCATCAAAAAGATGAAGGAACAGCGCGACAAGGCGCTGGAAAAGAAGGACGACAAGAAATACCGCGAGGCGATCAAGGTGATTCACGACCTCAAGCGCGTCCTCAGGAGAGCGGCGAAATGACTCTGCACTGCTGATATGTATCGAAGGCCCGGCGAGAGGACTGTCGGGCCTTTGTGTTTGAGCAGCGGTGTTTTGTCAAGCCATATTCGGCGTATTTATCAGCATTGCTCTTATGTATTTGTGGCGGAGGGGAATAACGATGAAAAGAATCGTGTTTCTTGTTGCCTGTATCGTTCTCATTGGTTCGCAGGCGTATGCTGACAACATCAAAGTCGATGAATTCTATACGTTTGCCCTTGGTAGTGACGATATCTGGATAGCCTCAACGAAAGGTTTGGTGCGATGGAACCAGCATAAGGGAGTGAAAGAGTATTACACCGAACCGGGTAATCTTCTGGTCGACAGCCGTATCGAGGCCATGGTCGTCGATCATAGCGGGGTGAAATGGATCGGCACTGACAAGGGGCTCATTCGTTTTGACGGAAAAGAATGGTCGGTTTTTACATCCGAGTATTCACCGGAAAACGATTTGAAATATAACTCCGTAGGAAGCTTGGCTGTCGACAGCAACAATACGCTCTGGGTCGGTGCGCATTTGGGTTTATCATCATTCGACGGTTCGGAATGGAGAATTCATTTCCCTGTAGATGTATCCACGCTATCATCCGTAAATAATATCAGTATATACGATGAAAATACGCTCTGGATAACTGAAAGTACTGGTGTGTGGAAGTATCGGTATCACGAAGATAAATGGACATTATATGATGAAAATGATGGTGTCAAAACGAGGAACTTTGTCGATCTCGTTGTGGATTTAGATAATATGCCTTGGTTTAGCTGCTATGACATTGGCGATCAAGGAGCGCTTCATGATTATTTGCAACATTTTGATGGTAACAAATTTACTGTCATCATGTCTGACGGTTATTTCACTTCATCGCCGTTTCACACACTTTTCATAGATTCAGATGACGAAAACAAGGGTATATGGTACGACCGTTCGAAGTATCTCGTCTATTTTGACGGCGAGCAGGAAAACAGATATCCCTATCCGCTCCCGGATGAAGCCCTTACGGGATGGAATATCACTGCGATGGATAAGGATGCAAACGGCATCATGTGGATGATAACAGCTGGCCGCGGTGGCGGTTTCTACAGCTTCGACGGCGCCGAATTCACCCACCACGAGATCGTTCTCGAAAACGTCTCCGTCGATGAACTGCCCGAGGAACTCCCCGCGGTTTCGGTATACCCCAACCCCTTCAATCCCGTCACCTGGATCACGTTCGATCTTGCATCGCCCGGTCACGTCAGCCTCACCATCTACGACATCACCGGCGCGGCGGTCAAGACCCTCATCGACGGCGATCTCGGGGCCGGGACCCACGAGAAGGTCTTCGACGGCTCCGGCATGGCGGCCGGCATGTATTTCTATCGCCTGGAGGAGGGGAACGGCGGGGTGCGGACGGGGAAGATGATGCTGGTGAAGTGAGGGAGACATCGTACAATAGCCTGAAATAAATAGCAATTATGGGAAGAAGAACGATGAGCAAGAAACGAATTCTCTGGATATCCGACAGCCTGATGCGGTCATTTCCTGTCTCGACATTGTAGTGCGCGTCGGGGCGTTTCCGCGCGCCCCTCAGGTTTTTCTGACCACAGCCGCAGTCCTACACGAAAAAAGGGGGATACTTTTTGCGCCTCAAACGTCATAATAACCATAGGAATACCGAAGAATAATATAATAACCCCTGGAGTTTATGCATGAATCACGCCCTGGAAAAACGCGCCCTACATCTTTCATGGTTCACCGTAATCTACAACATTCTCGAAGGTGTCATTTCCATCGCCGCGGGAGCCGCCGCGGGGAGCATCGCCCTCATCGGGTTCGGTCTCGACAGTTTCCTGGAGTCCCTGTCGGGCGGGGTCATGATCTGGCGGTTCACCGGCAGCGCATCGAGATCGTCCGAAGAAACGGAACGCATCGAAAGCCGGGCCGAAAAGCTCGTGGGGGTTACCTTCTTTCTGTTCGCGGCATACGTTTTCTATGAATCGGTGGAAAAGCTGATCCTCGGGGAAACCCCCGCGCCGTCGCTGGTAGGTATCGTCGTGGCGCTGGTTTCCATCGTCGTCATGCCGGCTCTGTACGTGAAGAAACGGCGTACGGGTGTGGCGCTTGGCAGCAGAGCGCTGGTCGCGGATTCGAAGGAGACCCTGGCATGCACCTGGCTCTCTGTTTCCCTGCTCGGCGGGCTCAGCCTCAACTACCTGTTCGGTCTGTGGTGGGCCGATCCGGCGGTGGGGCTCCTGGTGGTCTGGTTCCTCGTCCGCGAGGGATTCGAGGCGCTTCAGGGCGAGGAAGATGACGATGATTGAGCCGAGAGCATTCCCCGGAGTATGATTCTCCGGGGTAGTTCATTGATCACGAACCACCATGAAGATTATTGAACAACCGGGAGAACCTCATGCCATACACGGAAAAACTGGACAAGCTGAAATCCATCCTGCGCGAAACCGGCGGCTGCGCCGTGGCCTTCTCGGGAGGCGTGGACAGCACGCTTCTGACCGCGGTGGCGCACGAGGTGCTGGGCGACCGGTGTCTCGCGGTCATCGCCACATCGTCCACCTATCCCGAACGTGAATGCGCCCGCGCCCTCGAATGGGTGCGGAGCCGGGGCATACCCCACCGTGTCATTTCGTCAGAAGAACTCGATATTCCGGAGTTCCGGGATAATCCCCCGGACCGGTGCCGTCACTGCAAGACCGAGCTTTTCGAAAAGGTCCGGGAGGAAGCGGCCCGTCACGGCATCGAATGGGTGGCCGACGGCTCCAATGCGGACGATGCGCATGACTACCGTCCGGGCATGCAGGCCGCGCGCAGCCTGGGAGTTCTCAGCCCGCTTCTGGAGGCGGGAATGACCAAGGACGATATACGCGCGGTGTCCCGGGAGGTGTATGACCTTCCCACCGCGGACCGTCAGTCGATGGCCTGCCTGGCTTCACGCTTTCCCTATGGCTCTGAGATCACGCGGAAAAAGCTCGAACAGGTGGAGCGTATCGAGGATTTCCTGGAGCGCGAGGGGTTCCACACCTTCCGGGCGCGTCATCACGGCGACATCGTCCGTCTCGAATTGGGCGAGGACGATCTCGCGCGTCTCATGAACGATAGCGGCATGCGCGGAAAGGTGTCATCATTTGCGAAAGAACAGGAATTTCTGTATATTACAATAGACATTGACGGATGCCGGACGGGGAGCATGAACGAGGCGCTCCGCCGGGAATCCGCCGCACCGTGACGGGGACGAATTCGAACGATGGGAGGAATCATGTCAGTGAAATACGGGTTCATCAAGAAAGTCGATCTGCCCTTCGACGATGCGGTGAAATCGGTCACTGCGGAATTGAAGAAGGAGGGATTCGGGGTGCTGACCGAGATCGACATGAAGGCGAAATTCAAGGAAAAGCTCGATGTCGATTTCAGGAACTACAAGATCCTCGGCGCCTGCAATCCGCCCTTCGCCCTGAAATCCATTAAGGCCGAGGAGAACCTGGGGCTCCTTCTGCCCTGCAATGTGATCGTCTACGAGAATGACGACGGTTCCTCGACCGTGGGCATAATCAGGCCCTCCACCGCCATGGGCATGGTCGAGAACGACGCCCTGAAGGATATCGCCATGCAGGTGGAAGAGAAGCTCGGGAAGGTGTTCGAGCGTCTGTAGGACAGGATCGGTTTTCTTAAGAAAGCCCGCGGATGTCCTCCACGACAGGTGCGGGCTTTCTTTTTGCCGGGTATCCAGTTCATCAAGCATCGCATGATTCTGCCGCTCTCTGCAAAGCCCCCATCCGTCGCTTCGCGCCACCTTCCCCCGTGCCGGGAGAAGGAACGGCGTCACAGTTCGGGCTCCCTCTCTCTTCAGGGAAGAGAAACGGGGAAAGGGGGACGAGTCCCAAATCGTTCAAGCGTGGCGGATGGAATATGTATGCTGGCTTGACCGGATACATGCTTTCTTTTTCCCGGCGCTCTGTCCCATCCCCGGCGCATCACCGGACCACCATCCTCCGGAAGGTGAAAGGCATTCCGGGCCATGCCGCTCCCGCCTTTACACAATCCTTACAATTACATTGATATGACGCCGGCAATTTCGTAGATTGTAGGGGGATTGATTTCAATGGGAACCGACGCCAGGAGGGGATGGCCGTGAAACGCCGCATCAAGATTTTTTCCGGCAGGACCAACAGGAACCTCGCCGAGGAGATATGCAGCTGCCTGTCGATAGAACTGGGGCAGATGAACTATAAGAAGTTTTCCAACTGCAACATCAAGGTGCGCATCGAGGAGAGCGTCCGCGAGGATGACGTGTTCGTGGTGCAGTCGGGCTTTCCCGACACCAACGAGGCCCTCATGGAGCTGCTCATCATCATCGACGCGCTGAAATACGCCTCTGCCTCCCGTATCACCGCCGTGCTGCCGTACTATCCTTATGTCCGCTCGGACAAGAAGGACGAGCCGCGGATATCGGTGACTGCGCGCCTGGTGGCCGATCTCCTGGAGACCGCCGGCGCCGACCGTATCCTCACCATGGACCTGCACGCCCCCCAGATCGTCGGGTTCTCACGCATCCCGGTGGACCAGCTCCACATCCGGCATCAGATGTGCAATTACATCCAGACCAAGGGCATCGACAATTTCGTCGTGGCCGCGCCGGACGCCGGTTCCGCCAAGCGCGCGGAGGGCTTCGCCCGCAGGCTCGACGTTCCCATGGTGATCATGGACAAACGGCGCTATTCCGATGACGAGAAGGCCCAGGTGCTCAGGATCATCGGCGACGTGAAGGACAGAAGCTGCTTCATCATCGATGACGAGGTGAGCACGGGCGGCTCCATGATCGAGGCGTGCAGGGCGCTCAAGGACGCCGGCGCGGACGCCCTGTTCGCGGGCTGCACCCACGGCGTTCTTTCGGGAGACGCCTGCGAACGCCTCCAGGCTTCCTCCATGGAGGAATTCATCACCACGAACACCATCGATCAGTCGATCCGCTGCGCCGGTTTCGACAAGATCACCGTCCTGAGCGTGGCCAAGATGTTCAGCGACGCCATCGCCGCCATTCACATGGGGACATCGGTTTCGAAGGTTTTTCTGTAGCGGTCTCCCGGCGCCGTTTCCCTAAGGTGAAGCAGGAGTGTGCGCAGGGAATGGCCCCGACAATCGGCATGGTTTTTCCGATAATTGCCGGCCTCATCCGGAGCCTTCACACAACATGGAGAACGCCATGAAAAAAGTGCTCGTGATCCACGGCCCCAATCTCAACATGCTCGGAAGCAGGGAACGGTCCATCTATGGGGACATGACCCTCGGGGAGATCAACAGCGGCATCGTGGAATACGGTTCCTCCTTCGATATCGTGGTCGATACCTGCCAGTCGAATTCGGAGGCCGACATCATCGACGCCATCCACGAGGCACGGGGTTCATACGACGGCGTGATCATCAATCCCGCGGCGTTCACCCACACGAGCGTGGCCATCCGTGACGCCATCGCGGCGGTCGATGTCCCGTTCGTCGAGGTGCACCTGTCAAACATTCACGGCCGTGAGGAGTTCCGTCATCGCTCGATGACCGCGGCGGTATGCACGGGACAGATCTGCGGTTTCGGGCCGGATTCCTACCTGCTGGGCGTCGACGCTCTCAGGAGACTGTGGGAATAGGTCCGTGGACGTCTTGCCGCAAAGCGCCGTCAAGGGATGCGGTGGGATGGCTTGAACCGGCGTCACGGAAGCGACAGCGCCTTTTCTTCGGGGATGGGCCCGACCGCCACATAATATGTTGCAATACGCCGTCTGCTGTACTATTTTTCAAACGATCAATGCAATTTTAATGCCATGCTGAAAATTCACCGGGAGGACTCAATGGAACAGGCCCTTCTCAAAACGGACATGCCCGACATCCCCCTGCTTGCCCGCGGGAAGGTCAGGGACGTGTATGACATCGACGACGGACGGCTCCTGATCGTCGCAACCGACAGGATCAGCGCCTTCGACTGCGTGATGCCAAACGGCATTCCGGAGAAGGGCAGGATCCTGACGGAAATGTCCCTTTTCTGGTTCGATTATGTCAAGGACGTGGTTCCCAATCATCTGATCGCCACGTCGGTGGATGACTATCCCGAGGTCTGCGCACAGTACCGCGACCAGCTCGAGGGACGGTCCATGCTGGTGAAAAAGGCGGACCGTATCGATGTGGAATGCATCGTCCGCGGCTATATCACCGGAAGCGGCTGGAAGGAATACCAGCGTGAAGGTTCGGTCAGCGGGGTCGGGCTCCCGGACGGTCTTGTGGAATCGCAGAAGCTCCCCGAAAACATCTTCACCCCCTCCACGAAGGCCGACACCGGCCACGACGAGAACGTGAGCTTCGACTATGTGGAGAATCTGATCGGTGAAAAGCCCGCCGCCGAAATTCGCGATCTCTCTCTGGCGGTATACGAGAAGGCCCGGACCTATGCCGAGACACGGAACATCATCATCGCGGACACCAAATTCGAGTTCGGCGTGGTCGATGGAAAAACCATTCTCATCGACGAGATCCTGTCGCCGGATTCCTCCCGGTTCTGGCCCCGCGGGCAGTATGTCCCGGGACGGTCGCAGCCGTCATTCGACAAGCAGTTCGTACGGGACTACCTGAGCGGCCTGGACTGGGACAAGACACCTCCCGCCCCGGCGCTCCCGGACGACATCGTTGCGAAGACGCGCGAGAAATACCTCGAGGCCAGGAACCTCCTGATATCATGAATAGAAGGGCGCGGTACGGTTCGGCTTCCGCCGCAATCGGCGCGCGACAATGAACTTCCATGGAATGCGAACGGAATAGAGGCGGAAAAGGAGCAGCGAAGGTGAAAGTCAGGACAGCGCTAGTCAGTGTGTCGGACAAGACGGGCATCGTGGATTTCGCGAAAGAGCTCGCCGGAATGGGCGTCACGATCATCTCGACCGGCGGAACGGCCCGCGCGTTGAGGGGCGGCGGAGTCGAGGTGACATCGGTGGACGAGGTGACCGGATTCCCCGAGATCCTCGACGGCCGGGTCAAGACCCTGCATCCGAAGATACACGGCGGCCTTCTGGCTGTCCGCGACTCCGCCGATCACCGGCGGC
>CAYNWJ010000150.1:1563-8740 GCA_964400815.1 uncultured bacterium | reverse complement strand
ACATCCCACCCTCTAAATGTCCCGCGGCTGTAAGCGGGTTGACAATAACTCCTGAATCCACGGCCATTACCAGTTCGTTTACTACCACCTGGCCCGTTTCGATATCAACTGTTTTCTGTGTCGTGCTATGCATCGGCCTTCGGACGGTGAACATGTTCCAGCCGTCTCCGGTTTACCGTCAGCGTTCCCCGTATGACCCCGCAAATTCGATGCAGTTGGCGAACAGCCGTTTCGCCGTCATTTCGTGGGGCTCTTCGGAGCTCAATCCCGGCAGGACCGACAGGGAGCAGAGGATCACCGCCCCCCGGCCGTAGGGAACCACGCAGAGCGCCGTGCCCACGTCCATATCGTTGCCGTTGATCGCGGCCACAATGGTCTCCACGCCCCTGAGTCTGAGCGCTCCGATGCTCCCTCCCGGCCGGCGGTAGAAGCACTGGTATTCCTTCCCGAAGCCCGTGTTTCGGGGCAGACCGTCGAGGAGGGCGTGGTTCCCGGCGCAGAACTTACCCCGGGGACAGGGATATGCGCCACGGTAGTCCACCGCCTGCATGTTCTCGTCGGTCAGGAACTGCGCGAACCGGTCCGCTCCATCGAGCACCACCGCAACAGCGCCGTTTGCCACGCAGTTCATGAGCGGGCCGATGTGGGACGATCGATTGAAATCGTTTTCCCCCACGACAACATAATCGAGTCCTGTCATGCTTTCGTCGAAGGCCGGAGGGACCGTACCCCACTGCTCTTTCATGAAAGCTCCGATCACTCCCGAACCGTCGATGAGCGCGCCCCTGCCCGCCGGCTCCACGCCCTCCAGTGAGACCACGAACACGGTGTCGGATCCATCCGCCCGACGGATGCCGTCGGTGTCGGTGAGCACCGCGCGGACGGTGTACGGACCGTGCCGCCGGGGCAGGGGTATCGGGACGCCCTCCGCCAGAAGCTGGCCGTATTCCTCACCGCCCGTGACATCGACGCTGAACGAGCGCTCGAAGCCGGGACCGCCGTCCATGGTGATTGTGAGTGTGTGGGAGCCGCGCAGGTTTTCCTCGTTGACGAGGAAGAAATCGGCTGTGATCTCCGATCCGGCCGGTGCGACCGTGTTCCTGAGCTTGACAGCCACATAGAGGGGACGGCAGTAGCGGGCGATGGCGGCGGGATCGCCGGAGGGGTTGCGGTACAGGTCGGCGGCTTCGCTCTGGTTGACCAGGTGGGGCGCCGCCCATCCGTTTATGGTGTATGCGTCGTCCAGGTTCCCGGCGCGTATGTTTTCGATCACCCGGCCGTGGTAGTCGAGGGTCGTGGTCCCCATCGCCCGGGTGAAATCGTCCACCGTGGGGAAGAAACGCCTGAATCCATTTTCGTCGAGGAAGGAGTCGAACGCCTTCCACCAGTCGAGGAAGCGCCGCACCATCCAGCCCTGCGGAACCTCGGGCCGTGCGTCGTGCCATGCCTTGATCTTCTGAAGCCTCGGCGGGCTGAAGAGTCCCCCGTCCTCGCCCCAGAACACGATCTCGTCGGCGATGCCCGTATACCGGAGATAGTCCCGGGGGCCGTTGTAGAAGTCGTCCGACCAGCCGTGTTCACGGGTGTGGTTGTGCATGTCGTGCCAGCCCGTGTCCACCACGTTGAAATCATTGGGCGCCAGGAAGAGCTTCTCGGGCTGGTGCTTTTCCGGAGGTTCCCAGAACCCCGATATGAACGTGAAGATACGGGTGGGATCGATCTCGTGGGCGGCGAGCATGTTCTCGCGATCTTCCGGCGTGAGAGGGTTTGGTGTGCGGTTCTGGAGATTGTACATGATGAGGGAGGGGTGGGACCGGTCGCGCCTGACCATGCGCATGAGCTTGATGCGCCTCCATTCACGCCAGAGGGTCTGGTCCGGATCGGCGCCCTCGCAGCTGTAGCCTCCCGGCTCCTCATAGGTGAGGAATCCGCGCTCGTCGGCCACATCCATCGCCAGCGGCTGGCCGATGGCGCGATGGAAGTTCATATAGGTGAGGCCCAGCTCCTTCGCGACTTCGACGTCCCGCTCCGCCATCTCCCGCGTGGGATAGACGCCGTTCACCGGCCAGAAGCACCAGGTCATGGCGCCGCGCAGGACGATGCGTCTGCCATTGAGATAGAGCCGCCTGTCGCCGTTGCCTTCGCCCACATCGAACCAGCGGAAGCCGAACCGCCGCGCCGCCGTATCTGTGTGCCCGCCGCCGTCCGACCGGAAGCGGATTTCCGCGATATGGAGCACGGGGTTGTCGAGGGTCCACGGCTCGGCGTCATCCGCGCTGATGCGGTGTTCAAAGGTCGTCACGCCGGGCTTGACGGTGATGTTTTTCGTTTCTTTCAGAAGCGGGGATGAGCGGTCGGACGGTCGGACGGTTATTTCGAGCTCCCCCGTGACCTCTCCGGTCGCGCGGTTCTCCATCTCGACCAGGATGTCGGCGCTCGTGATGTCGGCCCGGTTGAACACCGCCACATCCTCGATGAACACGGAATCCACCGCCCGGAGGAGCACGTCGCCGGTGATGCCCCCGAAGCCGTGCATCGCCGGGATGTCGTGACCGCCCCACTTCAGCACGCGACGGTCGTTCCAGTTGAAATTGCCGAGGGGATCGGTGATGCGCACCGCGATCTCGTTGACACCGGGCCGGACGGCGCCGGTGATGTCCACCCTGAACGGCGTGTGCCCGATGACGTCATATCCGCAGAGGGTCCTGTTGACGAAGACCTCGGCCCGCAGGTGCACCGACTGGAAATCGAGAAAGACCTGTTTCCCCTCGATCTCCGGACCGAGGCGGACGGTGGTCACCCACCACGAGACGCCGCGATAGTCCCCCGCCACACCTTCGTGGTTGCCGTTGCCGCCCCAGAAGTGCTCCTCGATCGTGGCCGGCAGACGCACCGTTTTTTCGAAGAGCCCGGAGAGGTTCTCCCAGCCGCATGAAGGAGGCTTGACCGGGAGCGATGACATGTCGACGGGCGGAAGATGGATGTCGTCATCGACCCATTCCGCCGCCCTGTCGCGCCATATCCCCCAGTCGTTCCCGGTGAGATCGATGGAGACGCGTTCCGCCCGGACGGGAAGTGAGATGAAACATGCAATGGCCGTTGCCGCCGCGAGCCTGCCGATGAACCTCAAAATCATGGTATCCCCTTGTCGCGAGTTGCCGATGTCATGATACAGGAAAATACCGATATGCCGCCGTCGAATCAACCGTAAAGGTCATACTGACAATCCCCCATTATCCGGCATAACCATATATTTCGAGGCTTTTCAGTTTCTGAACCGGGATTTTTGGGATTACGGGATGAACCACGATTACAATCCTGTCAATCCTTGAATCCCATAAATCATGGTTCAAACGGCGGTCGGTCAATCGTCATTCTTTCCTCTTCGCCAGCATCGGTTACATGCGTTTTCATCAATCGGGTTTTTGGGGGATTGCCACTAAAGCTCATCAGGCATATTGCCTGCTCCACACGACGTAAAAAAGTTCAGACCTGCCCTCCTCCCTGCAAAGAGACCCCCCTCGGACATGCCGTCCGGTCCCCCTTTCGATGGGGGACGAGTGAACTGCGGGGGTTTCATTGCATCCTCATCTTCCTGTGACCGTCTCACCGTAAGGAGTTCCTCTTCTCCACCGCCCTATAGAGTGTCGGCAGGACGAGCAGGGTGATGACCGTGGAGAACAGCAGCCCGAACATGATCACCACCGCCAGGGGCTTCTGTATCTCGGAGCCGGTGACGCTTCGTGCGGCCAGGGGGACCAGTCCCAGCATGGTGGTGAACGTGGTCATGAGCACGGGCCTGATCTTGTTGTTGCCGCCGGTGATGACCGCCTGATCGAGGGACTCTCCCTTGAGTCGGCGGCCCTTGATGTGGCTCACCAGCACGATGCCGTCCTGCACCGCCACGCCGGTGAGGGCGATGAAGCCGACCAGCGAGGGCACGGAGAGTGTGAGGCCGCTCGCAGCGAGAATGAGCACGCCGCCCGCCAGAGCCAGGGGAACGTTCAGGACGATGAGGAGCGCATTCGACACTGAGCTGAAGCTGACCACCAGGAGGCAGAAGACGATGACGATGGTGAGCGCCACGGTGACCGCGAGCTGCCGCATGGCGCGCATCTGGTTCTCGTAGGTGCCGCCGAAGGTGATGAAATACCCCTCCGGCATGTCCATGTCAGCGAGACGGCCGCGGATGTCCCCGACCACGCTTCCCATGTCGCGACCGATGACGTTGCACTGGATCATGACACGGCGGAGGGCGTTCTCCCTGCGGATGAGGGAGGGATTGCTGTCCTCGACGAAGTCGGCGAGTTCGCTCAGGGGAATGCGGTATCCGTCCGGGGTCTCCACGATGATCCCCCTGATGGCCTCCACGTCATCACGGAACGCCTCCTTGTACCTCACGAAGATGTCGTACCGCTTGTGGGTCTCGATCAGCTCCGTCGCCACCGTGCCGTTCAGGGCCGTTTCGATGATGCCCGATATGTCGCTCACGTTCATGCCGTACCGGGCGATCCGCTCGCGGTCGATGTGGATGCGCAGCTGCGGAACGCCTGCCATCTGTTCCTTCTGGAGATCGGTGACGCCGGGGATGGATTCCATGATCCCCACGATCTCGTCTGCCAGCTCCGATGAAGTGGAGAGGTTTTCGCCGAAGACCTTGACCGCGATCGCCGACCGTGTTCCGGTGGCGACGTGGTTGATACGGTGCTGCAGGGGGGCGTTGAGCAGCACGCTCACTCCCGGAATGCCCCCGACACGGCGGCGGATCTTTTCCTTGATCTCGTCGATGGAGGCGTCGCGGTCCTCCTTGGGGAGGAGGACGACGTTGCTGTGTGTGAGATTGATCGGCGCGGCGTGTTCGTCGCCTCTCGCCCTGCCCGTTCTGCGGACCACCTTCGCAACTTCGGGGATTTCCGAAACGTTCTGGCAGACGAGAGAGGCGATGCGGCTCGATTCCTCGAGGGAAGTTTCGGGAGGGAGAAGCACGTCCATGATCAGCGAGGACTCGTCCATCTCCGGCATGAACTCCGATCCCGTCCGGAAAAACAGCACCAGACCGGCCGCCACGATCACCACACAGGTGGCCGTCATGCGCCAGGGATGCGCCATGGCATGCCGGAGAACGGGATTGTAGAGTTTCTTCACGAGGGTCATTATCAGACCCTCGCCCCGCTCTGTTCGCTTCGAAGGTTTGAGGAGGAAGGAGGACAACACCGGTGTGACCGTGAGCGACACCACCAGCGACCCGAAAATGGCCGCCGACACCGCGATTGACAGGGGGATGAACATCTTTCCCTCGATACCCTGAAGGGTGAAGAGGGGTGCGAACACCGCGAGGAGGATGAGCACGGAGAAGAAAATGGGCCGGCCCACCTCCCGGGCGCCGGTGATGACCGCTTCCCGCACATCTTCACCCTCGCTGACATGACGGTACAGATTTTCCGCCATGATGATGGAGCTGTCCACGATCATGCCCATGCCCACGGCCAGGCCGCCGAGGGTCATGATGTTGATGGTGAGGCCGAAGAGTTTCATGAAGATGACCGCGATCACCACAGACAGGGGAATGGACAGGGATACCACGAAGGCGCTGCGGATGTTGTTGAGAAAGAGGTACAGCACAATCACCACGAGCACGGCGCCGACGATCATGGAGTCGAGCATGTTTCTGATGGAATGCATGATCATGTCGAGCTGGGTGTAGAATGTCTCTATGTCGAATCGCTCGCCCATCTCCTCGCGAACCCTGTCGAGAACGGCTTCCACGCCCCGGATGGTATCGAGCACGTTCGAGTTGTACTGGTTCTGGACGGTGACGGCCACGACCTCGCGTCCGCTCTCACCGGCGGTTCCCCGTCGGAGATAGGGGCCGATGACCACATCGGCGACGTTTTTGACATGGACCGGAACGCCGTGGGACTGCTTGAGAACGATGTTTTCGATGTCCTCGATGGCGGCGATGCGTCCCATGCCGCGGATGATCTTCTCCTCGGGACCGTCGAGGAGGTAGCCGCCTGAGGAGTTGCGGTTGTTGGATTGGAGGGCTTCGACCACCCGGGCCGGCGTGATGCCGTGATTGAGCATGCGGTCCGGATCCAGCAGCACCTGGTACTGCCGGATGAAGCCGCCGAAATTGATGACGTTCGATACACCGGGGACGGTCTGCAGGCGGGGTTTCAGGTTCCAGTCGGCATAGTCCCTGATTTCATAGAGATCGTCGCCCTTGATGGTGAACTCGATGGCGTCGGCGAACATGGACGACACCGGTCCGATGAAGGGCGGCTCCGTGCCCTCGGGCAGGGTGGGGGCGATGAGCTGGAGTTTCTCGGAAACGAGCTGTCTGGCGAAATAGATGTCGGTGCCGTATTGAAACTCCACGCTCACGATGGCGATGCCGAGAGCGGAGTTCGACCGCACCCGCTTAACATCGGGCAGAGAATTGAGGCCGCTCTCGATGGGAAAGGCGATGAGTATCTCGATGTCTTCGGGCGCCATGCCGTGGTTCTCGGCGACGACGTTCACCACCGGGGCGTTCAGATCGGGATATACGTCCACCGGCAGTTCCGTGAAGAGTTTCCAGCCGACGACCGCCACGATCAGCACCGCGAGGATGACGATGATACGGTTGTTGAGTGAATAATCGATGATTCCGTCTATCATGGTATGCGGTTTCCTCCCGGAACGGACCTTTCTCAGTGATTGTGCCCGGCATGGGGATCGATGCCGGCCATCTTCATGCGCGACTTGAGCTGATAGGCGCCCGTGGTCACCACCTCCGCACCCGGATCGAGGCCGGAGACGATTTCCACCCAGCCATGGGATTCCGTGCCGGTCTGGACCACGTGCCGGTGATAGCCGCCTTCCTCGCGCACGAACACGATGGACAGGGATTCATCGTCGAGCACCGCTTCCTCCGGCACCACGAGGGCGCTGCGGCTTTCGCCCACGACGATGTGCGTGTCGGCGTACATGCCCGGTTTGAGCTTTCGGGCGCGGTTGTCGATCCCGGCCATGATGTGGATGGTCCGCGTTTCCTCGTTCAAGGTGTCGGATATGTAGAATACCTTCCCGGTGAACACCTCGCCGGGATAGGCGGAGACCGCAATGTTCACCCGGCGGCCGTAATCAACAAGGGGCAGATCGCGCTCGAAGATGTCCGCCTCCGCCCAGACCGTAT
>CAYNWJ010000150.1:0-1553 GCA_964400815.1 uncultured bacterium | reverse complement strand
GGTTCATGATCTCGAAGAGCCGTGCGCCGCTTCCGGCTTTCTGGCCGAGCCGGACCGCGCGTTCCGTGATCACACCGTCGATGGGCGCGGTCACGTGGATGGTGGATCCGACCGCGTCGGTGTGCCCGCTCGGGGGATCGTCGATTTCCTCTTCCGAAAGGCCCACGGCCAGCAGGCGTTTGCGGGCGTAGTCATGGTTGACCCGGGCGACTTTGTGCGCCAGCTCCGTTTCCTGGAGGGATTTCTGGGGGATGATGTTCTCGCTGTGGAGTTTTACGGCCCGTTCAAGATTGCGCTCGCTGATTTCCAGCTCGGCCGCCGCCTTGTCGTATTCGGCCCGGAGCACGCCGAGTTCGGGGCTTGTCAGGCAGGCGAGCAGCTCGCCCCGTTTCACCCGGTCGCCGATGTTCACGAACAGGCGGTTCACGCTCGATTCGATGAAGGGGCTGATCTCCGCGGTCATGTTCTCGTTGGGGACGATCCGTCCGGGAACGTCGAGGGTTCGCTCGAGCTCGTGGATTTCCGCCGGGGCCGTTCTGAGTCCCACGAGGGCCTCCCATGCCTCGCCCGCGCCGAGAAGCTCCCCCTCGCCGTGATCATGGCCCGCGTGATCGTCCTGGATGCCTGATTCGACAGCATGGTCGTGCGCATGTTCAGCGGTGTGATCGTGGTCGTGTTCGTCTTCGATATCGCCGTCGTGCCCATGATCGGCCGTTCCGGTCTCATGTTCGTGGTCGTCGTGGACGCCGCCATCATTGATTTCTCCCGAACCGGTGTGTTCGTGGTCGTGGCCGTCCGCTTCGGCCTCGTGATCATCGGCCTCTTCCGCATGGTCGTGATTGTGGTCATCTTCCGCGTGGTGGTGGTCCGCGTGGTCCGCCGTTTCACCCTTGTGGACATCTTCATCGCGCCCGTGATCTTCATCCAGGTGGACGGTTTCTCCTTCGTGAACATGCCCTTCGGTGTGTTCATGATCCCCCGCGCCGTTTTCCCCGCCGGCGTCATGCTGTGAACATCCCGCGGCGAGAAGCGTCCAGGCGGCCATGAAGGCCACCGCCATGATGACCGGAAGAAGGCCCTTTGTTTTGAATGATTTCACTCCGTCTCCTCCTCGAATCCGTTTATTCCCAAGTGAAAAACTCCGCGCCGACAGCACGCTCCAGGTCGGCGGCAGCCTCGATATACCCGTAGAGGGCGTCGAACCAGCCGGCCGTGGTGCGCAGGCGGGCGCGGAACGCTTCGGCCACCTCGATGTATCCCAGTTCGCCTTCCTCGTAGCTGCGGGAGGCGATTCTCACCAGTTCGTCGGCCTCCGCCAGGGCCCCGTCACGATAGGAGCGGACCTTCTGCTCCGCCAGACCGAGCCGTGACCATGCCTCGTCGACCGCAAGCAGCACCCGGCGCTTTTCAGCCTCGACACGCCAGCCCGAGGCGTCGATCCTCAGATCGGCCGCGCGGAGCCTGCTCCGGCCATTGATGATGGACATCACGGGGATCGAGAGTCCGAACCCGCCGCCCCAGGCATCGGTGTCGTCGGTCTCGTGAATGGTGTG
>CAYNWJ010000149.1:0-8787 GCA_964400815.1 uncultured bacterium | reverse complement strand
GAGAGGGCCGGGGAGAGGGGGCGCTTCCACAATCGTGATAGAGCTGAATCCCGTAGAAAAGGAAAAGGGTGCTTATTTAACTTGATAACCGGCTTATATAATATGTAATTGACATTGGGAGGGGGGTGCTGTTTATTAATAGGAAAAGGAAGATTGGAAACGACTTCAATCACAAAGAGGGGGGTGATTTCCGTGGGAGACCTGGGAAAAATCCTGAAGGAAAATCCCGGTTCGCTTGTTTTCGCTCGTTATGCCGAGCAGCTCGCCCGTGCGGGAGACGTTGAAAAAGCCATCAAGATACTCGAAAAAGGCATTGCTTCCAACACCATCTATGCGCCGGGATATTCCGTTCTCGCGGAAATCCTTCTCGAACAGGGCCGTGAGGAAGAGGCGATCGCAAACCTCGGCAAAGCCATCGACCTCGACCCGCAGAATCCCAGGGACCAGCTCCGTCTCGGACGTTATCAGGTCCGCAACAGAAAACCCTCCGAATCCATGGAGCATCTTCTGTCCGCCCTCCGTTTCGAACCCGATGTTCCGGAGGTGCAGAACGCCCTCCGCGAAGCCGAGATGCTCCTGGAATCCCATGACGACATGCAGCTGACCGAAGAATCCGAAAAGGCGCTTTCGGAGCTGGGCCTCGAAGATGAAACGGCAGATCGGCAGACCAATATGGATGGTTCGGACGATGACACAACCGGCAGCGGCGCGGAAACCATGGTCATGCCGCCTGAGGACCGGGAGGCGGAAGCCGTGCCTGCCGAAGAGGAGGATGTCCCGGCAGGGGAATCTGCCGAAGAGTTCATCGCGCGTGTTGTCGACAAGGAAGACAGCAGGGAAGAACCGGACGGAGAATCCCCCGCCGCGGAACCGGACACGGCCTTCATCGAAGATGAATCGGACACCGAAGCCTTGGAGGAGGAACCTCCCGGCCCCATGGAATCCGAAGACGAAACCGGGTATATGGAAGAAGACCTTGCGGAAGAGGAGGAAGCGGAAGACACCGATCTGGAGGAGGACGCGTTCGGTGCCTTGATCGACGAGAGTCTCGGAGAGCGCGCCGGGGAGGATGCTCTGCCGGAAGAAGAACCCCCCGCTGAAGAACCCGACGCCGAAAGCATCTTCGAAGAGGACATGGAACCTGTCGGGGACCATGTGGACATGGCCTTCGAGGAAGAGATCACCGACGACATACCGTCCCGCACCGCGGAGGCCTCAGGCCCCGAATCCCCTGAAAGCGAAGAGCTTGTCGGGGGCGGGGATGAGAATGACGGCGATTTCGACGCCCTCATCGACGAATCGATCCAGTCCGGCGAACTATCGGTCGATGATGAGATCCCCGATGGAGACGCCCTGTTCGACGAGGACGAGAGCTTCGTGGCGGTCAGCGATGATGGCGAGATCCCCGGCGAGGTCGATGACGACACGTTCGACGCCCTTCTCGGGGAGTCCGTGGCCGAAACCGCCGGAGAGGGTGCTGCGGAGGAAGAGGAAGAAGAACCCGCCGGTGCTCTCGATACGGCGAAAACAACCGTTCCCGGCATGGACGGTCTGACCGGGGACGATGAGGAGGCCGGTGATGATGCGGCGTCACTGCTCGAGGAACTCGGTATCGACGAAAGCGGGGATTTCGAAGATTCCGAATCCGGGGAGGAGCCCGGATGGGAGGACGATGGTCTCGGCGGGAACTTCAGCTTCGATCAGGCGGTATCCGAATCGGCCGGCGGTGATGAGCGCCCAGAGGCGGCGGAAGGAGACGATATCGGCGCCGGAGTCGGTGTTGTGGACGATGAACCGGTGCACGAGATAGACGACGACGAATCGTACGATCCCGATACATTCAGCTTCGACGATGACGAGCCGGTTCTCAGCGACGAGGAGCGCGCTGAACTCATGGCCCTGGAGGAAACATCCGGAGAAACGGAAGCCGTGGAGGATTCAGAGAAACCTGCGGAGGAAATCGCAGGGGAACCCGTGGAGGGGCCCGGTGACGAAGACGATCTCGGCGACAGCCTCATGGGCGAACTGTCCAGCGAGGAATTGGATATTCTGAGCGGAGAATCCGAAGAGCGGGTCGAAAGCGACACGGACCTCCAGGAGGAAACCCGCGAGGGCATCGACTATTCCGATGTTCTGTCAGCCTATGGAAGCGGAGAGGAATCGCTGGAATCGGTTCTGGAGCCCGATTTGGCTGAGACGGGGTACGGTGAAACATCTGAAGAGGACTGGCTGTCCGCGGCTGTCGGAACGGACGGGGACGGGAAGTCCGAAGAGTTCGGGTTCGACACCCTCGCGCCCGGCGGGCAAACGGAAGATGCTGAAGACATACAGGAAACCGTGGACCTCGATCTGCAGGGAGGGAAAGAACCGGATAAAGAGTCCTCCCGTATCGCAGAGGACTTGTATGGCGGCATGGATGAAGAGCAGGAGCTCGAGGAGTATGGGGATGTGCCGGCGGAGACGGTTTCCGCCCCGGACGAAACGACCGAAGACGAGAGGTACGCCGCTGATGTGACGGACGATGACGTCCCTGAAGAAGCTCCCCGTGTAGATGCCGTCGATGAATTCGCCGACTATGGCGCGGACACCATGGAGGACGCCGGAGATTTGATGACCCCCGCTGCCGAGACCGCGACAGAGCCCGAACCGGACGAAGACGAGACGCCGGAAGGCACGGACGACATCATCGAAACCACCGCAGCCGCTTCCGATCAATCATTCCCCGGGCAGGCGGAAGAAGAAGACGAGGACGAGGAAAGCATGAAATATGTCGAGAGCCTGATCAAGGAAGCCTCGACCGCCGACTACGCAGGCGACGATGAACCGGCCGACGAGGAGCCGGCGGCGGAACCCGAACCACAGCCCGCCGCACCTGCGGACACAGCGGAACCCTCCGATGGCGACCTGTCCCTCGACGACCTGATCGCCAACTATGAACGCTCGCTTTCGGGGGAACAGTCAGGTCCCGCGGAGAAACCGGAAACCGCCGCCCGGTCCGCGCCGCCCGAAGCCGCAGCGCCGGAAAACGCACCACTGGAAATGGACGATTACGATTATGATGACGAGCCTTCACCTCCGTCCGGCGGGGACATGTCGGGCGCGGATACGGAAGACGAGGATGACGACGGAGGGAACGTGACCGCCACCATGGCGGAAATCCACGTATCACAGGGGCTGATCACCGAGGCGCTCGGCATCTACCGCATAATCCTGAAGCGCGATCCGCAGAACGAACGGGTCCGCGCGCGCATCGCCGAACTTGAAGGAATGCTGGAGGGGGAGCAGGGGATTTGACGGGAGCGGTGAACCTCCGGACACGAATGGAAGACCTGCTCCATGAGCACGGGCTGTCGTCCTGCATTCTTTCGCACCGGCCGAATGTCAGGTATGTCACCGGATTTCCGGGCGACTTCGGCCATGCAGCATTCGGTGGGAACGGCGAACGCATCCTGTACACCTCCCCCCTCTATTCGGAACAGGCGGCCGCCTCGGCGGGAAACGGGTTCATCGTCGAGGAGGTCCGGGACGACACCTTCGGCGCCATGGCCTCGCGCGGTGAGGGATTCTGGGGCGGGCGCGTGGGATTCGAGGCGGATTCCCTGACCGTGGCTGAACATGAGCGTCTTGCACGGGCTTTCGAACCGCGCGAGCTCGTCCCTCTTTCGGGCATGCTCGATGGGGTCCGCACGGTCAAGAACGGCGTGGAGACAGTTGCGATCCGATCCGCCCAGCGCATCGCCGAGTCCGTGCTCGCCGAGGTCATCGGGTGTCTCCGCGAAGGGGTCATGGAGCGGGACATCGCCGCCGAGATCGACTATCGTTTCAAGACCCGCGGGGGCGAGGGCGCGTCTTTCGAAACGATCGTCGCGTTCGGCCCGGAAT
The DNA here is from genome assembly GCA_964400815.1 of uncultured bacterium. GTDB lineage: Bacteria > Latescibacterota > Latescibacteria > Latescibacterales > Latescibacteraceae. The sequence goes on along the minus strand of CAYNWJ010000149.1, from coordinate 4,905 downwards.
CCTCCAAGCCCCATGCCCGTCCCGGCACACGGAAGCTCAGCACGGGCGACATCGTGCTGTTCGACATGGGAACCATTGTGGAGGGTTATGCGTCCGATATGACGAGAACGTTCGTGTTCGGACATGCGGACAGTGTCTTCAGGGATAGATATGAAACCGTGCTCCGCGCACAGGAGGCCGCCCTCGACGGCATCAGGAGCGGCATGTCCTGCGCGGACGCAGACGGGCTCGCCCGAAAGGTCATCGAAAACGCGGGCCACGGCGAACGGTTCGTGCACTCCCTCGGCCACGGGGTCGGGCTCGAGGTCCACGAGAAACCGGTGCTGTCGTCACGCTCGAAAGAGACACTCGAAACCGGGATGGTCGTCACCGTCGAACCGGGCGTGTATTTCCCCGGATGGGGCGGCATCCGCATCGAGGACATGGCAGTCGTGACTGACGGGGGCTGCGAGAACCTCACGTGTTTCGACAAGCAATCGTTCGAACTCTGACCGGGCGGCAACCAGACCTCACGAGATCGAGAACCATATATGAACCGATTCACATTCTCATCGATTATCCTTCTCATCCTCTTCATCTCCATGCCGGGCGCCGACGCAATCGCCCAAAAGCCGGAGATGCTCTTCTTCTATTCCAGCGACTGCGAACACTGCGCCAGGGTGCGCGAGGATTTCCTGCCCGGCTTCCTCGAAACCTATGGCGGCGAGATCGATTTCAGTGAACTGGAGGTCGATGAAAACCAGGCGTACCTCGATTCCCTCCATGCCCTCGAGGCCAGAGCGCGCGTGCCCGAGGAGGCGAAGGATTATCCCGCCGTCTATTTTCTCGGAACCATGATAGAGGGGGAAATTCCCATCCGCATGCGCCTGGAAAGCCTGATGAAGGCCTATCTCGCCAACCCGGATTCCCTGCGAAAGCTCCACGCGGAGGTCATGGCGCGCTCGCCGGAAACCGTCACGGCCGATGATGTGGAGAACGCGCAGCCCGTACACATGGCCTATTTCTACAAGCACGGCTGTTCGCAATGCGGCCGCGCCGAAGAGATCATCGACTGGCTGAAAGCGGAGCATCCCTATCTTTCCGTGGATGTTTTCGACATCGCCGGGACACGGTCGAAGCTGATCGCCGTAACCCTCGGGCTCCGGGCGGGCATGCCGGAGGACCGCCTGATGAGCACGCCGGTGTTCTTCGTGGGTGATGACTATGTGCTGTCCGGTGACATCTCGCGTGAACGGTTGTCCGAACTCGCATCTGACTATGCCACAACAGGCGCACCCCCCTTCTGGAACGACCTGACCGACGAGGACCTCGAGCGCGCCGAGGGCTATGTCCAAAACCTGTTCGAGCGGTTCACCGTCCTGGCCATCGTCCTCGCCGGTCTCGGCGACGGCATCAATCCCTGCGCGTTCGCCACCATACTGTTCTTCGTCTCCTACCTGGGCATGATCCGGCGCACGAGGAACGAGGTGCTTATTGTGGGACTGGCCTTCGCCTTTTCCGTATTCGCCACCTATTTCGTGGTCGGTCTCGGCTTTTTCGGCATCGTCAGGAGCCTCGCCCACATCGAGCTGGTATCGAAGATCATTTTCGGCGGCACGGGGATCCTCTGCATCGGCTTCGGATTCGCCAGCATCCACGACTATTTCAAGGCCCGCGCGGGAAACACGGCGGACATGGCCCTCCAGCTTCCGGGCTTCCTGAAACGGCGCATCCACGCCACCATCCGCGACAAGGCCCGGACCAAAAGTTTCGTCTTCGGCGCCCTCGCCGCCGGATTCATGGTGTCGATTCTCGAGCTCGCCTGCACGGGACAGGTCTATCTGCCGACCATCACCCTCATGGTGCGTCAGCAGTCGGGCGCCCTGCCCTATGTCTATCTGTTACTGTACAACATCTGCTTCATCATACCCCTACTCCTCGTGTTCGGCTTCGTGTATTTCGGCATGTCGTCGAAGATCATCGCCAGGGTCATGGAATCCCGGGTGGGCACGGTGAAACTGATACTCGCCGCTGTCTTCTTCATCCTCGGGGGCCTTCTTTTATGGACGGTTCTCGCATGAGATGAACCGCCGGCCCGAACAAACCTCTCCCGACAGCAATCGATGCGCTCCCGCCGTGTTTTTGTGTCCGGCCCGCGGTATGGGTTGACAAAGGCGGGGCAATGCGCTAAACTATCTTGTGCCGCGGAGAGGTGTGTTCCTCCGGCCGCGGCAGTCGCGAATCGAAGGAACCATGAAACAGATAATATCCGCATCCAGGCGCACGGACATCCCTGCCCGCTACCTGGACAGGCTCATTCTGGGGATACGCCGCGGGTTCGTGGAGGTCCCCCATCCGTGGTCGGGAAAGGTGTCGGTCGTCGATCTCCGGCCCGACGCTGTTCACACGATCGTTCTCTGGTCGAAGAATTTCCGCCCGTTTCTGGAAAAGGACAGGATGTTCGGGGAATACAACCTGTATTTCCTGTTCACCATAAACGACATGCCGTCCATGGAGCCGGGAATCCCGCCGGTCAGGGAGCGTCTCGACCAGCTCGCCGAGCTTGCGCGGAGGTACGGTCCCGAACGCATCGGCTGGCGCTTCGATCCCGTGGTTTTCGACGCGGAAGGACCGGTATCGGAGATCGGGACCTTCGCCCGCATCGGGGAGGCGGCGGCACGGCTCGGCGTCACCCGTGCGATCTTCTCCTTTCTCGACCTGTACGGGAAGGTCCGGAAACGAAACGACCGGTATGGCCTGGGGATCGTCGATCCGCCCGGCGATGTAAAGCGCGAATACGCCGTCGGTCTCGCCCGGTGTGCGCATGAACTCGGTCTCACGCTCGAGTCCTGCTGCGAGAATACTGACGGGATCGAAGGCATACAGCGGGGATCGTGTATCGACGGGAACCTGCTTTCGCGTCTCGCGGGTGAGGAGATCGGCTCCCGCAGGGATACGGGTCAGCGGGAAGCATGCAATTGCAGCCAAAGCAGGGACATCGGGTCCTATGCCGACATGCCCTGTCACAACGGCTGCATGTACTGCTATGCAAACCCGGTCCTGCGGGCCGCGCCCTCCCTCCGGCGGGCGTGAGCGGCACCTGTATTCACGGAATCATTTTTTCCACATCGGCCACAGCCATGAAACCATACGGAATCCCTCTCCTCCTGATCCTGGCCCTTGCCGCCCTTTCCTGCGGGAACGAACATCCCGACGGTAAAAGCGCGCCCGGATATCCCGTATCATTTCTCGTCTATGGCAACACCGGCCATGTCACCGGCGGCGAAAGCAGCCTCGCCGGGCTGGCCGAGGCGGCTGCGGGCGGTGATATCGAGTTCGCTGTGGACCTGGGCGACCGTCTGCCCCCGGGCATATCGAGCGGCGGGATCGAGGCGCTTCTCCAGGCGGTCGACAGCGACCGTGAGCTGTTCGATGTCCCGCTGCATGTCCTTCCCGGCGAAAACGACATCTTCGATTATGCCAGCGACATGGCATGGAGCATGCGGTACGGACCCATATGGTATTCTTTCGAGCGGGGTGGGACGCTCTTTCTGTTCCTGCATACCGGGGACGGCGGGTATGACGAGGGATTCGGCCGGCGCTCCCGGATGGGTGAAGCCCAGGCTGAATGGCTCGAAAGCGTTCTCTCCCGGACGGAGACCGGCTCCCGTGTCGTGTTCATGCACAGCCCCCTGTGGGTCGAGGACGAGGAGCTCTGGAGGACGGTGTTCGCGCCCGTGCTCTCGGGCGGGGGCGTGGACCTCGTTGTCGCCGCGTGGGACGGCGGCCTGCGGGACTGGGGCAGGGTCAATGGCATGCGGGCGGTGACGACCGGCTGTACGGGGCCGGTGAGCGGCGCGGGGCCGGGCCTGTTTCCCCATGTGCTCAGGGTTACGGTGCACAACGGCAGCGCGGCGTTCACCGTGGTCGAACCCGGGGGGAAGGTCACGGAAGGCATCCCGGTCGACCGCCGGTACATGGAACGGATCGGGGATATCGCGAAAACCATCGTACCCGCCCCCCTCGACAGCGACGCGGGATGGAACATCTCCTCATCCACCAGTTTCACCATGGACAATCCATTCGACGAACCTCTGACCGGCAGTCTGGATTTCACCGTGTTCGACGGCACCTCATGGGACATCGAGCCCCTGTCCCTCGCGCTCGATCTGGACCCTGACGAGGAAATGACCGTCCGCCGCACCGTAAGGGCGGAATCACCCGAACTCGGACCACAACCCCGTTTCGAGGTTTCGCTCGACATCGGCGGCCGCAGGGTGTTCCGTAAAAGCGGCAGCCTCCGCGTTTCCATCCCGCCCCAGCGGACCGGCGGGACCGTTCCCATCGACGCGGACCTGCCGGCCATCATGCCCTGTCCTTTCGACGGCGGCGCCCTTGCCATCCCGTTCGAGATCGATGGTCCCGATGTATGCGGCCGCATCATCATCTACCGTCATGACGGAGACGGCATTCCACGGCGGGTGTTCGTATCCCCGCTCAGGGATTTCAAGCCGGGTGTGAACGTGATAGCCTGGAACGGCCGCGACATGGGCGGAAGCCCGGTCCCGCCGGACACCCTCGTCTGCCGTCTGTTCGCCTACAACAAACAGGCCCCCGCCACCCTTGTCGCCCGCGGCCCAGCCGCCATCCACGGAACCGTTGAGGTGGAGCGCGACCTGTCGGGCCTCTCGGTCATCACCCATGACGGGAGTTCTCTCCTGCGTCAGCGCATCGGAGTCTCATCTGCCGGGCCCGAACCCGAATCCCTGCTGGACCTGGAACGCCTTCTCGACGGTGAGCCTCTGAACGGGTTCTGCCGCGGAGACGGGAACCGGATCTATCTGGGAACACGGGCGGGTGTCGCACGCGCGCTCATCCGCCGCGAGGAGGCCGTGATCGATCCCTCGTTCGGGGACAATGGATATT
>CAYNWJ010000148.1:0-8795 GCA_964400815.1 uncultured bacterium | reverse complement strand
CGAAGACCGCGAACACGCCCAGGGACTTGCCGAGCACATAGTCCGTGTTGGTCATGGAGCGCATGTAGATGACGTCGGTGGTGTCCAGCTTGGTGTCGTATTTGAGGAAGTCCGAGGCGAGAAAGCCGCCGATCACCGCCTGGACCACGTTCAGGAGCAGCAGGTCGAGATAGGGAATGAAGGACGGCAGCGCCTTGATCATCGAGGGCGTCCGCGCCGTGGTGAACAGCGACACGTCGATGAGAATGATGAGCCCCAGCGCCAGGATGGAGAATATCCTGAAGAACCAGCTCCTGAGCAGGTTCCTGATCTCGTACAGCGCGATGGACCTGATGTTGTAGATCGATTTCATGTCGTTGTCCCGGCCCGCCCGTCACGGAGCCCGAATGACCGCCCGCCGCGGTCCGTGATCATATATGGTCGAACCAGGATTCCCCGAGTTCGTGTTCGAGAAAATAGACATACGCGTGTTCGAGATTGGGCTCGATGGGTTCCGCCTTCATGCCGCCGTTGGGTGATTTCGCCACGATCTGCACGTCCCAGCCGTCTTTGGAGGGGATCTGCGATACCACGGGATGGCGCTCCTTGAGGTCCGCCAGCTCCATGTCGGTCGCCCGTACGAGCCAGGTGGCGCCGCGGGCCTTTTCGAGCAGTGCCTCCGGGGAGCCGTGATAGGCCAGCGACCCGCGGTTCAGGAGGGCCATGTCTGTGCAGGTGCTCGATATGTCACCCACGATGTGGGTTGAGAGGATGATGATCATGTCCCGGCCGCTCATGTCTGCGAGCAGATTCCTGAACCGCAGGCGCTCCTCCGGGTCCAGGCCGATGGTGGGCTCGTCCACGATGAGGATCTTCGGGCCGCCGATGAGGGCCTGGGCTATGCCTAGCCTGCGCTTCATGCCGCCCGAGAGCTTGTTCGCCTGACGGTCGCGGGCCTCGTACAGGCCCACCGTCTCGAGCATCTCGTCCACGGCTGTCCTGCGCACGGAACCCTTTTTGATCCCCGCGAGCCGGGCGGCGTAGTCCAGGAATTCCCCCGTCTTGAGCTTCGAGAACGTGGTGAACTCCTGCGGCAGGTACCCGATCATCGACCGTATCTTGGCACGGTCCTTCTGGAGGTCCCGGCCCTCCACGGTCACACAGCCCCCGGTGGGCTTCATGAGCGTGACCAGAATGCGCATGAACGTCGTCTTTCCCGCGCCGTTGGGACCAAGAAGCCCGAACATCCCGCTTTCGATATCGAGGGATACGCTGTCCAGGGCCCGTACGCCCTTGTTGTATTGTTTCGTCAGGTTTTCGATCTCAATCCGCATCTGTCCGGCCGTTCCTTGAGGGTGATCGGTGAACGGTTCTCCGCGTCCCGTATCCGCCCGTTCATCGTTTCACGAAAGCATTGAGCCGCATCGGCTTCCGCTCTGCAAACTTTACGACGGTATGGGGCGGGCCGGTTTCCGAGTGTAACCATTGCCAGGGTTGCGTACCGGGAAGCATTTCGGCCGCGCCGCCATACCGCCGTTCTCGTAAGGGGGGGCTTACGAAAATCCTGCCATACGGCGTATTGTCAGTTGTTTCCCCGCCTGTTTCGCATGTTCTCACGCATGCGTTCCTGCATTTCCTGATAGGTCTTCTTCTGGTCAGCGTTCAGGATGCCCATGATTTTGCCGTCGGTCTCCTCGCGGATGCCGCGGAATTTCTGAAAGAGCGCCCGTCGGTCGTCCGGGTCCATATCCTGCATCTCGTCGCGCATCTTTGCCGTCCTGTCGTTCTCATCGACGATGACCGCCCTGATCTTGTTCTGCTGGTCGGCTGTCAGGTTGAGATCGTCGAACATCCGCATCCGCATGTCGACTGCGCGGTTGGCCATGTAGTCCCGGTATTTCTTCATCTGGTCGGCGGTGAGGATCTGCTCGAGCTCGGCGTTGATGTTCCGGCGTCCGGGACGGGGCCGTCTGCTGCGGTCGGCGTTGCCGCGCCGCATGGCCGAGCGGTCCTGCTCGGGCGGTTCGAAGAGCTTCGCCGCCTTTTCCTTCTGATCGGCGGAGAGGCCGAGCGCCTCCGCCATCTCGTCGATGTCGGGCGGCTGGAAGCGCGCCCGGAACTGCGCGGACGCGCCGACCGAAACGAGGCATGCCATGCCCGCGATCGCGGCGATCACGAGATTCCTGGTGATTCCCTTCTTCATTGTATTACCCTCCGGTAAGTGGGGTGTCGTGCGCCAAAGTGTGTATTCGCCCCGTTAGATGAAATCATGAGCCGTGTGGTTTAAATAATTCTTGAAAAATTTCGGTCATTGGATATCTTCTTCAGAGATTCCGGCTCTCTGCAAAGAGACCCGCCCCGGATGTTCCGTCCGGTCCCCCCTTTGATGGGGGGACGGATGGGTTGCGGAGTCGGTGAGTGCCTTCACGAGCCGGTTATTATGATAATCAAGCGTCCTTTCCCTCTCCGGGATTCAGGCGAAAGCTGTACCTCGATTGTGGCATTGCCCCCCTCTCCCCGGCCCTCTCCCCCGGATCGGGAGAGAGGGAGCCAGACCCGTGGTGCCTTTCCTTCTCCCGGTACGGGGGAAGGTGGCGCGAAGCGACGGAAGGGGGTTTTGCAGAGAACATCTGAGTAATATGTTGCTTGACGAACTGGATAGCCATAAAACAATATTATACATCCGAACCCTGACGCCAACAGGAAAGGCCTGTACATGAAAAATTTCTCCCGAACAGTCCGCGCCGGCCTTGTCAAGGCCGTACCCGAAAAATGGAATTTCGGCCATAATCTCGCCGTCTTTCTCGACCTCGCCAACCGCGCCGCCGACCGTGGCGTACGCATCGTCTGTTCGCCCGAGTGCTTCCTCGACGGCTATGTGGCCCCCGATACGGCCCGCTGCACCCCGGAAGCCCTCCGCACCATCGCCCAGAACCCCGCCGCGAGCCCCATGCTCGACGCCGTCCGGGATTTCGCCCGCTCCCGCCGGGTCTTCGTTGTCTTCGGCTTCACCGAACGCGTCCGTGAAGGCTGCCACAATGCCGCCCTCCTCATCGGCGATGACGGCGCGGACATCGGCGTCTACCGGAAGACCCATCTCCTCGACCACGACAAAGCCTATCTCCCCGGCGATTCCCTGCCCGTCTTCGATACCCCCCTCGGCCGCATCGGCATCATGATCTGCGCCGACCGCCGCTGGCCCGAGACCGCACGCACCCTCAAAATACGCGGCGCCGAGCTAATCATGAACCCCACCTACGGCATGCATCACCTGGACAACGAGTGGTGGATGCGCACCCGGAGCTATGAGAACGAGCTGTTCATCTGCTTCGCTCACCCGGAGGTATCCCTCGTTACCGGGCCGGATGGGGAGCTTGCGGCCAAGCTTTCGTCCAATGTGCCGGATGTGCTGGTGCATGATATCGATCTGGGCGAGGTGAAGGATGTCATGTTCAGGGAGAGGCGGGGGGAGGTGTATGAGGGGTGAGAGTTTGAGAGTGAGCATCATCCTTCACATTGTTTGAACCATGATTTATGGGATATAAGGATTGACAGGATTGTAATCGAGGTTCATCCAGAAATCCCGAAAATCCCGGTTCAGCAAGTGAAAACCGCCGAAAAAATGTGTTTGCTGGAAAATGGGGAGTTCCTTACCTTAATAGCACAATAACCTCCTCCCCCAACCCACGGAGCCGCCCATGGGCCTTGTCAACACCGTCGCCCTCCTCGACCACGCCGAGCGCCATTCGTATGCGGTCGGGGCGTTCAACGTCATCAACCTCGAATTCCTGAACGGCATTCTCGAGGCCGCCGAGCGTCTGCGTTCGCCGGTGATTCTGAACATCGCCGAGGTGCACTTCCCGTACGTGAACATCGAGCAGATCACCCCGGCGATCAAGCACATGGCTGAGAGCGCCTGCGTGCCGGTTGTGCTGAATCTGGACCACGGGCTGAGCGTGGAAACGGTGGTGCGGGCGATACGGTGCGGGTTTTCGGCGGTGATGTTCGACGCCTCGAAGAAGCCGCTCATGGAGAACATCGAGGAGACGCGGCTGGTGGTGAAGATGGCCCACGCCGTGGGGGTGAGCGTGGAGGCCGAACTGGGGCGTGTGGGCGGCGCCGAGGGCGGACGCAAGACGGCGAAGGCGCAGCGGGAATATTTCACGGACCCGGCGCAGGCCGAGCGCTTCGTCAGTGAGACGGGCGTGGACGCGCTTGCCGTGTCCGTGGGGAACGTGCATGGGTTCTATGACGGCGAGCCGGAGCTGGATTTCGCGCTGATCGGGGAGCTGCGGAAGCGCGCGGGGGTTCCGCTGGTGCTCCACGGCGGCTCGGGGATTTCGGATGACGATTTCAGGCGGGCGATCAGGCTGGGCATGCGGAAGGTGAACTTCTTCACCGAGATGAGCAAGATGGCCACGGACCGTGTGCGCGAGATACTGCGGGAGAGCGAGGACACGCTCATTCCCGACCTGCTGTCGGCGGCGCGGGAACGTATACGCGACGTGGTGATGGACCGCATGCGGGTCTTCGGAAGCGCGGGGGCGTGCACCCTGCCCGGCGACATCTGCCCGTCCGGCGGCGCCTGCGGCATCGTTCCCGGAGCGGCGAAACCGGAAGGGGAGAAGAAGGAACCCTGCGCCGGCTGCGCCGCTGCCGTGAAGGAAAGCGATACAGGTGTGAGCGCCGAAGACATCGAGGAGATCGTCCGGCAGGTGGTGGGACGGATTACGGGGACCTGAGCGGGTGTGCGGCGTTTTCCCTGAGAGTGTGGCGTCGGGAGGGGTTGGAGAATCGAAGGAAGTGCTCTGAATCAATCGAATAACCCCCCTCGGTCTTCGACCGTATCCCCCCTGACAGGGGGGACCGGCAAGCACCAGCGTTTGTTGTAATTGCCTCCACTGTCAGGGGAGGTGTCACGAGAGTGACGGAGGGGTTATACCATCATGACAACAACCGACAAACACGGCATAGGCCTGGTGGGCAGCGTGATCGTGGACATCGTCTACGAGGTGCTTGAGCCGGGGGCGCTGGTCTATTCCGACGGGGCGGACTACCTCCGGGGCGATGACCGCGAGATGGAGCACATCGAGTACGGCACCGGCGGCTTGGCGCTGAACAACAGCACCAACCTGGCGAAGATGGGCGCGCGCTATCCCGTCCGTGTGATCGGAAAGGTGGGCGCCGACGACTGCGGCCGCCGTATCCGAGACTATCTGAAGGAGAACGGCTGGTCCGACGAACACCTCATCGAGACGCCCGATCATCCCACATCGAACACTAACGTCATCCACGTCCGCGATTCCTCCGGCGGCGTGAACCGGACCTTCCGTTATTTCTTCGGGGCCATGGGGGCCTTCAGCCCGGACGAGATCGACTATGCGGTGCTCGATGACATGAAGATCGTGATGATCGGCTACTGCCTGCTCATGCCGCTCTTCGACGAGCCGGACCCGGAATACGGCGCCAGGATCGGCCGTGCGCTGGAGAAGCTCAAGTCGATGGGCGTGGTGACCGCCATGGACTTCGTGACCCCCAAGCGCGACCGCTGGTGGAAATTCGAGCGCTTCCGCAGGACGCTCCGGTGGGTTGACATCCTCACCATCGGCGAGGATCAGGCGGAGGGAATAACCGGCATCGCCGACGAACGCGAGGCCGCCCGTGCGCTGGTGGAGGACTACGGCGTGGGCACGGCGGTGGTCCACTGCGGCGACCGTGGCGCGAACTATCTCTACAGCGCGGACTCCGGTCTCCTCGAGCAGCCCATCTTCGATGTGCCGCCTGAGGAATACGCGGGCAACGCCGGTGCTGGGGACGCATTCGCGTCGGGCTTTCTCCACGGCGTCCACGAGGGCTGGGACCGGCCGACGAGCCTCGCCTATGCGACCGCCGCCGCCGCTGTGAGCCTTGGGAGCCTCACCACCACCGGGGCCATGAGGGACGAAGCCTTCATTCTCGACTACATGAACACGCGGCCCCTGAAGAAGCCGCCCGCCCGCTGACGGCGAATCGGCCGCAGCCATCCACCGGAGACGAATCATGGACCGCCGGACCTTCCTCGGAGCATGTGCAGCAGCCCCGGCGGCGGGTTGCGCGTTCGGCGGGCCCTCCAGCGCCGGCGGAACGGACGGGGAGAGTGCAGGTGACGGCGGCGGACGCTTCGTGGGCTACACCACCATCGACGAGCTGCTCGACGGCTATCGCGGTGAACTCATGGACGAGATCATCCCCGCCTGGTACCGGTCCGGCATCGACCGCGAGCACGGCGGCGTGTATTACCCGGTCGAGCGGGACGGTACGGTGCCGTCCACCGACAAGCGGGGATGGTATCAGGGCCGGGGCCTCTGGACCTTCTCCCACATCTACAGCGCCCATGATCCCGACGACCGCCACCTGGAGACCGCCCGCCTGATCTGGGAGTTCATCCGCGATCACGGCATCGACGAAAACGGCGACTTTCACGCCCTCATGACCCGGGAGGGCGAACCGAAGAACGCCGCGAAGGACATCTTCTCGGACATCTACGGCGCCTATGGCATGATCGAATACTACCGGGCATCGAATGACGCCCATGCCCTGGCGCTTGCCCGGAAGACCATCCTCCGCGTGACCGAACGAATCCTCGCGCCCACATTCCAGTACCGCGCCGGGTACGAGCCGGGGACGAACACTCTCGGCATCTGGCTGCATTTCCTGCCGGTGCTCACGCAATTCCTTATCGCCCTTCCCATCGACCTCGAAATAGAAGGCATCGCCAAACTGGCCGTCCGCCGAATCATGCATCGACACATCGACCGTGAGCGCAGAACCGCTTTCGAGCTTTTGGAGGGCGCCACCCTCGAGCCTTTCCCCGAACCGGAGAACCGCTGGAACTGGGTCTGCCACACCACCCAGGCCATGTGGATGATCATGGACGAGGCCAGACGTATCGGCGAACCGCAGCTGGTCATCGACGCCCGACGGGTCATCGAATGGATGATAGACGCCGGCTGGGACACCGAATACGGCGGCATGGCTGACATCGTCTATTGGGACAGCCCGGAGGACACCACCTGGAACAAGAGCATGTGGGGACACTGCGAGACACTGCTGGCCCTGCTCAGGTGCGTGGAGCATTTCCCCGACAGCGACTGGGCGGCCCAGTGGTATCACACGCTCCGCATCTATGCATACGAGGTGTTTCCCGACAGGGAGTACGGCAACTGGTTCGTCAGTCTGGAACGCGACGGCTCACGGGCGCCCGGCGTCACCAGCATGGAAATCTTCCACCGTCCCCGCTCGGTGATGCTGTCCATCGAATGCCTGGAACGGATGAAGGCGCGGGACGTCAGCAAATGATAGGGATACGTCCGCTTTCGCCGGAGCGGACATCCCGGTGTTCATGGAGAAAAACTACCCAAAAAAGGATATATACCATGACAACCAGACGATCGTTTCTCGGGCATGCCGGGATTGCACTTGGCGCGGCTTCGTTGGCCCCGGCGAAGGTGCGCGCGGCGTGGTTCGGGCGAAAAAAGGCGGATTATTTCGGCGTTCATCCCTTCATCGAGCGCCACCCGGAGGCCGTCTTCATCATGAAGACCCATGTGGGCGCGAAAACGGATGAGGACGCCAAGAAGACAGCCGGGGAGTCATTTGCCCGTTCGGTGTTCCTTCCCATGGAGAACGGGGGCATCCCCGCCAGCCGCATGGTCGCCATCAAGCCCAATATCACCGCCCATGTTACCGAGGACGAGCGTTTCTCCCTCGAGGACACCATGGGCATCGCCACCGACGTGGATTTCGTCGAGGGAATGATCGGGGGCATGAAGGACCTGGGCCTGTCCGGCAGACAGTTCCACATGCGTGAGGTCAACGGCGCCCGTGTCTTCGGACCCCGCGGCTACTACCGCATGGCGAAGCGCACGGGGGCGGACCTCCACGAGACCCGCGGCCGCGTGCCCACCATCGCCGCCGACATGATCGAGCAATGGTCGAAGGCTGATGTGATCGACGAGAACGAGCTCCAGTGGGTGGACAACCCGAACGGCATGATTCACCGTAGAATACCCTATCTCTGGCCACTCAACGCGCCCGACGCCTTCACCCTCAACGTGGCCAAGTTCAAGGCGCACACCATGGGCCTGACCTTGGCCTGCAAGAACTTCCAGGGTGCGATCGGCAACGGCTACCAGCATTTCTGCACCCGTCACCAGGGACTGGGCAATCTTCCCGCCGACCATAAAAATCCCGGCGCAGAGACCTATATCGCCGAGAGTCTCCGCAGGCACATCGCCGACGGCGTCCCCCGCTGGGATATCCCCGAAATGAGCCGTGACGACGACCGCTGGGTCCATCCCTATCACTACGATGTCATCTGCCAGGAGATCTGGACCCACCGCACCATCGACAACCTCATGGCCTCCACCATCGGCCTGCACATCGTCGAGGGCATATACGGCCGTGACGGTGCCGGATTCCAGTACGGTCCCAACCCTCCCGGCAACGAGAACACCTACCGGGGAGAAGCATGGGACTACATGTCCAATATCGTCATTTTCGGCAAGGACCCGTACATGGTGGACATCGTCGGCAAGTGGCTCGGCGGCCACGAACCGGGTAATTTCGGTTTCTTCCACATCGCCCGCGAGCGAGGTGTGTGTCCGCGGATCGATCCCGCCTCCATTCCCGTCTATCTGTGGGAGGACGGCCGTGCGGTGAGAAAACCGCTTTCCGCCTTCGAGCGGACGCCCCTCAGGACCACCTACCTCCGCCGCATCGATGAAGAGCTCCTGTATCATCTCTGTGACGAGCCGTTCGATTACGGTGCGGTGCGC
>CAYNWJ010000147.1:6397-8835 GCA_964400815.1 uncultured bacterium | reverse complement strand
GACCTCGGTGGAGGAATTGAACGCCGCCACGGCCCTGATGCCCGGCCCCCAGTCGCCGATGACCTTCCGCATGGCGTAGACCTCCTTGCAGTATTCCCAGCCCGAGGCTGTCATGAACGGGGTGCCGTACCGCTTCGACATGTCCACGATCCGTTTCGCCCTCCCCACGCTCGAGGTGAAGGGGCGGTTGAACAGGATGGGGACACCGGCCTCGAGGTAGGGCTCGGCCAGTTCGGGAAAATGATCGGCGTTGCGCATGTCGGATATGATGACACCGTCCACCTTGTCGGTCATGGCGTCATAGCTCTTCACAGGCTCGGTCCCGAACTGTTCGGAATAGGTCCGCATGCGTTCGGGGTCCCTGTCCCAGATGTGGGTGAGGAGCATGCCGGTCATGCGGGTGGGCCGGAAGCTGTTGCGCATCATGGTGCAATTGATGAGCGGTCCCCAGATATTGGGCATGTGGTGATGGGATGGATGGCAGGTCAGAACGCCGATCCGCAGCAGACGGCCGTTCGCTCCGGCAGTCTGCGCATGCGCCACGCCGGCAGCCGTTCCCGCCGCAGCCACAGCCGACGATCCCATGAATGAGCGTCGCGAGATCCCCATGGATATCCTCCTCTGTACCGTATCACGAAAGTGTTCGTTCACTAAAAAAGAACCGCGGCGCCGGAGGGGATGTCCCGCGTTCCGCCGCATGAGGCGTCCGGGGGTCATTTGTCCCGCCCGCGCCGCGGTTCGACGATGATTCACAAGATGCGTCGTTCCACGGGAGGTTTCAACCGTTTTTTCTGGATATCACTTCAACCCGGCATCAATTCATTCTCGTGTGCGCCATTGAAAATACCATGATTATATAACCCCTCCGTCACAGTCGTGACACCTCCCCTGACAGGGGAGGCCATGTTCCGCAAGCGCCGGAAACGCCCGGTCCCCCCTTTTTCAGGGGGGGATACGGCCGACAGACCGAGGGGGGGTATATAATAATCCAAGCGTTGCTTGCCGAACTGGATGCCCGGATTTTTTTTACGGCTTGAAGGTGGTGATCTCCGTCCAGTCGCGGATGTTGGAACCGCCGTCCAGTTCGGTGTCGTTCACGTTCACCCGCCGGAAGTGGTAGGTCTTGCCGTCCTCGCCCTTGTAGGAATAGCCGCCCTGGTGGATGACATAGTGCCTGCCGTCCACTTCGCCCAGATACATGTTGATGTGTCCGGCGCTGCCCACCAGGCAGATTCCCGGCTCGCATCCCTCGATCAGCTCGTATTTCTTTTCCACCGGTGTGTCGCGCGGGAATGCGACGATGTTCGCCGGATCGGGGGCGTGCAGCTCGAAGGAGGTCCAGCGTCCTGTCTTGATGCCGAAGGTCCTGAGCACCACGCGGATCGAGCCGCAGCAGTCGAACTCGTGATGCGAGTCAGCCCAGCCGTAGGGACGGTACAGGAGATTGAACATGGTGGTGATGATGTTGCGCTGGGTGAACGGCTGGTATCCCACGGACACCTTTGCATCGGGCTTGATCCACGCCTCGGCGGTCGTGAACGACCCGTCGGGATTGCGGAACGGCACGGAGACCTGGTAGCCGGTCGATGATTCCCGTACAAGGTTCACCCGGGAACCGACCATCAGATTGGCGATGTAGCCGGCGAAATCACGAGCGCCATACATGGGAACATCGTAGGTGAGGGACACCACGAACCGGTCGGACGCCAGATAGTCCCTGATCGCACGCGCCGGGGCCACTGCCACGTTCTCCGCAGGCACCCAGCCGAAGGCGATCTCGCTGCGGACATAGTACCAGGTGTTGTCCTTCGAGGTGTGAAGAATGGCGACCGGCATGCCCAGATCGAGACCGGTGGACTGGAGCATGTCGAGCCAGGAACGCGGACTCCCATAGGCCGCCTCGTTCGTGGGAAGCGCGCGATTGAGGGTCTGACGCACCAGGATGCCGTGCTTCGGCACGATGACTGAGGGTACGGCGCTCTCGTTCATCTGCTCGAAGAGCCGCGCCTTCTCGTCCTCGGGGAATTTCATCTGCCGACGGTCATACCGCTGGCGGCCGTCGAAGTATTCACGGTGCGCGGCGAGCCACGTTCGCAGGCTGTCCCCCGGGAAGCTCGTGATGGTCAGGGGATCGTCCACGTTGAACTGGAGTCCGATGCCGCGTTTGGACTCGATGACGTTCATGATGTCGTAGTCTTCACCGTCGATGTTCTTGATCACGGGGGGTAGCGACCGGTTTTTCTCATTCATCCGCTCGATCTGTGCAGGGGTCAGGATGACCTTGTCGGGATCGCCGTCGATATTGTTTATCCAGAATTCGGGACTCTGCATCTCCTCGGTGGTCCTGGGCACCACTTTCGGTGCGTTGTCCCAGTCGTCATCGCCGCCGCGCTGGGCGAACACGGCCCCAGTTCCGAACATGAACAGAGCCGAAACAG
>CAYNWJ010000147.1:0-6387 GCA_964400815.1 uncultured bacterium | reverse complement strand
ACAATACCAATCGTTCTCAGCTTCATCCTCGTCACACTCCTTCTTGTATTTGTTTCTTGTATTCGTTGATTTTCGGGCTCGTGTATTATACTTTTTATTCTCGCGAATGTTTCATGGGAATATTGCTCCACCATCGTGTTTTTCATGATAAGTGCCTAATATACAAAAACGGCTCCCGCCGGAAAAGGTCGTTTTCATTCCATTCATGCATATCATCAGGAAACCGCAGAAACACTTCCCCTCACGGAGCGATTTAATGGAAATGCAACTGAAGATGATGGAATACATGGGTTTATATTAAATATTCCTTGTTTTTCTGCATATCAAAGTGCTATATTGTAATAGTAATCCTCCGTATCACAGTATTCCGACGCATGTCGTTTTTCCCATTTTTGAAACTTTTTTTATAATAAACAGTATAAATATGGGGATTTTGCGCCCGGAACGGAACACAACCCCCTTCACACGCAAGAGAGAGGATTCGATGAGCCAGAATTCCGCCACGAAATCAAGCTTCACCGCAAAACTCCGGCCCTTCGTGCAGGGACTGTTCCTGCTCTTTTTCCTGTACATTTTCTCGCAGATCACGTTTCCACTCACCGATCACCTTACCAAGAATTTCTTCTTCAACCTCGATCCCCTGATCGTGCTGGCGATGGCGCTTGCGGGGACCTTTTTCATCACCACCCTGCTCATCTCCCTGGTGACCGTGGTCGTTACCGCGCTTGCGGGACGGGTGTTCTGCGGCTGGTTCTGTCCCATGGGGACGGTTTTCGATCTCTTCGCGAAGGTCATACCCGCCAGAAAACCGAAAAAGCCCTTCGGCAGGGGGAAATACAAGGACATCAAGTATTATCTCCTCGTCTTTCTCCTGGTGGGAACGATCGCCGGTTTCTCGGCGCTCCTTTTTTTCGATCCGCTGGTATTCCTGATGCGGGTCTTCGCCCTGAACGTCTTCCCCTTCCTCATTCTCACGGCGAATTTCTTTCTGGACCTGTTCCGCCCGCTGGCCCTCAAAATGGGCATGATGAACCTGTACATGCTCTCCCTCGAACAGCCTGAATTCAACGCCATGGCGGCGGCGGGCCTGCTTCTTTTCGCGGCGGTCGTGGCGCTCATTCATGTCGAGCGACGTTTCTGGTGCCGCAATCTCTGCCCTCTCGGTTCCCTGCTCTCTCTGCTCTCGCGCTATTCCATCTGGGGACGGCGGGTGAGCGACGCCTGCATCAGCTGTTCCAAATGCGCCCGCATCTGCCCCATGAACTCCATCGCCGATGACTATCGCGAAACCTCCTCCCGCGAATGCATCCAATGCATGCGTTGCGAGGGAGTGTGCCCCGTGCAGGCGATCTCTTTCGCCACTGCCGGGCCAAACGAGCAGCGCTACGAGTTCAATCCGTCCCGCAGGGGGCTCATCTTCTCCGCGTTCGGCGGGCTGTTCGCCGGCCTCATGGCGGGTTCGGCGTCGGCCGTGGAAAAGGTCCACGACAAGCGCCTCAGGCCCCCGGGGGCGCTGGTGGAAAAGGACTTCCTCGACGCCTGCCTCCGGTGCGGCGAGTGCATGAAGGTCTGTCCCACGAAGGGGATCCAGCCGGCGGGGCTCGAGGCCGGTGTTGAGGGCATGTTCACGCCCATCCTGGTTCCGCGGGTCGGCGGCTGCGAGGAACGCTGCAATCTCTGCGGCCAGGTGTGCCCGACCGGCGCGATCCGCAGGCTGCCTCTCGAGGAGAAGCAGTATGCGACCATCGGCAACGCCATCATCGAGCGCAACCGCTGCATCGCCTGGGAACAGCTCAAGGTCTGCCTGATCTGCGACGAGGTCTGCCCCTATGACGCCATCGAGTTCAAGATGGTGACGGACGAGAAGGGCACTCTCCAGCGGCCCTTTGTCATCGAGGACAAGTGCGTGGGCTGCGGACAGTGCGAAATGGGCTGCCCGGTCAACGGCCCCGCGGCCATCCATGTGACACCGATCAACGAGGTGAGAAAGAACAAGGGCTCCTATATCACCGAAAAGGTGAAACAGCTCCGTGAGGTCGATGACGAGGGCGTCGATTTCTACGATGAATACGATGTCGAGAGCGGCGGCGCGGGCGGCGGCGGAGCACAAGAGCAGGCGATGCCCTGGGAACAGGGCGGCCAGTCGGAGGGAGACCTGCCGCCGGGATTCGTGGAGTAGCGGCAACCCGAAATGAAAAACCATTCATCAAATTACAGATAATCCCAACATGAACGAGGTGAAGGACATTATGGTATCAAGACGACGGTTTCTGGCGACGGGCGTCACCACGGCGTCACTGGTGAGCGGCCCCTATTTCACCGGAAGAGTTTTCGCGCAGGGTACGGCCGATATCGGCGTGGCGAAGGGATCGGACGTGAGCGCTGCTGTCAGAGCCGCCGTGGCGGCGGTCGGCGGCATCGGGAAATTCGTGAGCGAGGGCGATGTGGTGGCGATCAAGCCCAATCTCTCCTTTGCATCACCTCCCGAACGCGCCACCACAACGAATCCCGCCACCATCGAGGCGGTCATGGACCTCTGTGTCGAGGCGGGCGCAAAACAGGTGATCGTGCTGGACCATCCGCTCCAGCAAGCTTCCATCATCCAATCCGATTCGTACGTGGCCAAGGCCGTGCAGGATACCAGAGGCGCGTCGCTGATTCTTCCCACCACGGAGAATCTGTACGAGGAGAAGGCCATCCCGAAGGGCAAGTCGATGACAAGCACCCAGACGGCGAAGATCCTGGGCGAGGTGGATGTGCTCATCAACCTCCCCGTGGCCAAGAACCACAGCGCCACCTTCGTGAGCCTGGGCATCAAGGGGAATCTCGGGCTGGTCTACGACCGAATGGCATTTCACAATTCGAGCGACTTCATGCAGTCCCTGGCCGACCTGGCCACGATCATCAAGGCCGACCTGACCATCGTGGACGCCATTCGCGCCCTCACGACCCGAGGTCCCCAGGGGCCGGGCAGGGTGGTCGAGCTCGACACCATCGTGGCGGGTGTCGATCCTGTGGCGGTGGACGCCTATGCCACCGAGCTCACCCCCTGGAACAACCGCGAGGCCAAGGGTAGCAACATCGCACACCTGGTCAAAGCCGCGGAGATGGGCCTCGGCGAGATCGATCCCCACAAGCTCCAGATCAAGGAGACGACGGTCTGATTTTCCTGACAATCCGGCCCCAGCGGGCAAACGGAGTCAGAGGGCTGCTATGAAGGCGGGAACCAAGGGGCGCATACGGCAGTCAAAATGAATACACCACATGCAGCCGTTCCACACCGGTATATGGACGGCGTGAACGGGCTGTCATAATACACTTATAATCAGGGAGGCCGGCCATGAAAACACGATCAGACGGTCTTTACGGTTTCACGGGAATTCTCCTGGCCGTGTCTGTGGTGATGTTCGCGGCCGTATTCGCCATACCCGCTTTCGCCGACGGGGAACAGGACGCGCTCTCCTTCACCATGAAGAACATCAAGAGCGAGGACATAAGCCTGGAAAATTTCAGGGGAAAGGTCGTCCTCTTGGTGAACGTGGCGAGCAAATGCGGCCTTACGCCCCAGTATGACGACCTGCAGACCATGTACGGAAAATATGCCGACGAGGGGCTTGTGATCCTCGGCTTCCCCGCGAATGATTTCGCCGGGCAGGAACCGGGCACCGACGAGGAGATCGAGCAGTTCTGCCGGGTGAATTACGGCGTAACGTTCCCCATGTTCTCGAAGATTTCGGTCAAGGGAAAGAACCAGCATCCGCTCTACGCTTTTCTAACCTCGGACGACACGAACCCTGACTTCGGTGGTGAGATATCCTGGAACTTCACCAAGTTCCTGATCGGGCGGGACGGAACGGTCATCAATCGATTCGAACCGAAAACCAAGCCCCTGAGCGACGAGGTGATCGCGGCTGTAGAGGCGGCGCTGGGCGCTGAATGACGTGACACGTATCGGAATTTTTTTAACGCCAAAATCAGCAATTTCATAATAATTGTTACATTACGCCTCACCGGGCGGAAGGAGGACATGCAGTGACACAGAGAAGGGACTTCCTCAAGGGTATGACCGTGGCGGGCGCCGCCGCGGGAGCGGGCATACTGCCGAGGCGAATACAGGCCCAGGGATTTCAGCGTGTGGTATACCGTGATCTGGGAGAGACGGGCTTCAAGGCGAGCGAGTTGGGCTTCGGGGCCATGAACACCCGCGATCCCGAGCTCATACAGGCGGCCATCGATTCCGGCATCAACTACATTGACACGGCCCACGGCTACATGAAGGGCGAGAATGAGCGCATCGTGGGCTCGGTCATCAAGAAGAACGACCGGAGCAAGCTGTTCGTGGTCACCAAGGTGCACATCGTGAACAGGACCGCCTCCGAGGCCCGCGAGATGATGGAGACATCCCTCGACCGTCTCCAGATGGACCATGTGGACATCATGTTCTCCCACATGCCCGACACACCGGAGGATATGATGCAGGACCACATCCTGTCCTCGCTCGAAAAGGCGAAGAAGGACGGTCTCTGCCGCTTCGTGGGCGTCTCCACCCACAAGAACCAGGCCGACATCCTCAATGCCGCCGCGGATTCCGGCTTTTTCGACGCCGTTCTGGTAGGCTACAACTACGAGTCCGACCAGGCCATCACCGACGCCATCGAGCGCGCCCGCAAGGCAGGCATCGCCATCATCGCCATGAAGACCCAGCTCAAGGGCAAGGGCTGGCCGGACCACGACATGGGCGACATGACCA
Source organism: uncultured bacterium (assembly GCA_964400815.1). Classification (GTDB taxonomy): domain Bacteria; phylum Latescibacterota; class Latescibacteria; order Latescibacterales; family Latescibacteraceae. Next base: position 1,637 of record CAYNWJ010000147.1, on the reverse strand, counting down.
TCAATCAGGCCGCCCTCAAGTGGGTCCTTGAGAACCCGTACGTGGACACCACCATCCCCGGTATGACCGCCTTCGAACAGCTGACCGAAGACCATGCGGTCATGGGCATGCGGATGAGCTTCCGCGATCACCGCGATCTCAAGCGATACGGCATGAAGATCGACAGGTCATACTGCCGTGGCGTGGCGGGCTGTACCGGCTGCCAGGACCAGTGCCCGATGGGTGTCGAGGTGTGCGATATCAACCGCTGCGTCGGATACGCCGACGGGTACGGCGATCTCAGGCTGGCGCGTGAGAACTACGACATGCTGCCCGCCCGGAAACGCGCCGATGTCTGCGGCGACTGCGACGAATGCGTGGTGAAGTGCGTCCACGGCCTTGACCTTGCGGCCAAGATCAGGCGGGCCCGCGAACTTTTCGCCTGATCCGCTCACATTCACAATGTTTATCGGCAGCATCGATGCTCCGGCCGGCCACCGGAGCATCGTCATACCTGCTCCTTTCCGTTCACGGACCGGGGACCGGCGGTGTGCAGGCATGACGATGCAACGCGGCACATTCACTCCTGAATGAACACGGGGAAAGGCGGAACGGCCCGCTCACCGTTTCCGTCATACACACGAGAAGGGAACTTCCATGAAAAACGGCGACAGGCGATCATTCCTGAAAACAGCGGCGCTCGGCGGCGCCGGCGCGGCGGGTGTTGTGAATTCGGGTGAAGCGAATGCCCGCTCCTTCAACCGGGTATTCTATCGCGATCTGGGATCCACGGGCTTCCGCGCCAGCGAGATCGGGTTCGGCGTGCTGCACATCAGCGATCCCGCCCTCATTCACGCCGCACTCGACGCGGGGATCAACTATTTCGACACCGCCCACGGCTACATGAACGGCGTGTGCGAAAAGACCCTCGGCGAGGTCAACCGCACCCGGCGCGACGACTATTTTCTCACCACGAAAGTCTCCCTCAAGTCCCCGGACGAGATGATGCGTCAGATGGAACTGTCGCTCGAACGCCTCAGGACCGATCACGTGGACCTCATGCTCGTGCACGGTCCGGGCAGGCGCGAACAGATCCTCGGCGAGGATGCCATGAAAACCTTCGACGAGGCGCGCAGGAAGGGCATGACCCGTTTCGTGGGATTCTCGACCCACAACCAGGTCGAGGGGCTCCGGGCGGCGATCGACAGTAAATTCTGGGAGGCGGTCACGGTCCCATACAACTATTTCTCGCCCCCCGAGGTGGAAGAGGCCATCGCCGAGGCGCGGGCGGCGGGCATCGCCATCATCGCCATGAAGAATCTCATCACCATCCAGCGGCCGCGCAACCCTTCCCCGACATCCGCGATGACAAAACGCAGCACATCACCAACCAGCAGGCGCTCCTCAAGTGGGCGCTTCAGAATCCGAACATCGACACCACCATTCCCGGCATGTCCAGCTTCGAACACCTCGCCGACGACATGGCGGTCATGGGCATGAAGCTTACCAGGGACGACCGGCGCATCCTCGAAAAATACGGTGAGGGAGCGGGGGGAGTCTACTGCCGGGGCATCGCCGGCTGTACGGGCTGCGAAGGCCAGTGTCCGAAGGGAGTGGAGATCTGCGAACTCAACCGCTGCGTCAACTATGCCGACGGC
>CAYNWJ010000146.1:0-8854 GCA_964400815.1 uncultured bacterium | reverse complement strand
GCCGCTCCGCCCTTCCTGTGACTTTTTGCTTGACTTCCATCATAGCAGAAGGGGGGTTATGCGCCCGGGAGTCCCGTGCCGCACGGCTCCCCCCTCTTTCGCGGCGGGAGAGGGGGACGTCACGCCAGTGACAGGGGGTGAGTGTTCAGGTTTGTCCCGGAAGCGGTTTATATATCAATCTTTCACACCAACCGGCCACAACCATGAAAAAACCTTTGAAAAAAGTGATATTCGCCGTCGCGGCCCTTGCCGCCTTCGCCCTCTTCGCCGTCCTGGCCGGAACAGCCTGGCTGGCGTCACCGTGGGGGGAGGCGTTCCTGCGGGATATGGTCACCGGGCGGCTCTCGTCATATCTCGACCGTGACGTGCGGCTCGCCTCCGTCGATACCAATGTCATATCGTCTCTCGGCATCACCGGCCTCGCCGTCGGGGACACCACGGGCGGCATCTGGACCCCCATCCTGACCGTCGAGCGGCTCACCGTCGCCTATACGCTTTCTGACCTGTTCCGGCGAAGCATATCGCTGGAGAGCATCCGTGGACGAGGCATAAGCGTGACCGCCCGTCACGACTCCAGTGGTTTCATCGACATCCCGGACCGTGAGCCCGGGGATACTGCCGGCGGGACATCCAAGCCCTCCTTCAGCCTGTCCATAGGATCGGTTAATATCGAAAAATGCTCTTTCCGATACCATAATCGCTCGATCCCCCTGGACGCCCGCGTCTTCAATACCGCCATCGACATACGGCCGTCACGCGGGGGCAGCCGGCGGTGGAGTGTGCGTGCCGATTCCCTTGCGGTGGATTATAGCGACACATATGTCGCCATGGGACAGTCCGCTCTTGAAGGAACTTATGAGGATGGAATCGTGCGTCTGGCGTCCATTACGCTCGACATTCCACGGACTGAGTTGACGGGGAGCGGCGCTCTTGCGGTCGCCGCGCCCGACTCGTCAACATCGGTGTCCCTCGATATAAAGGGTGATGTGTCCGGCCCCGCGGGACTGCTGGAGGGTGTGATCCCTCCCCGGCTCTTTCCGCTCGGCGGACGGTTCAGCATAACGGCGCGGACCACGAGCCGCGGACAGGGATTCGGTCTGTATTGCGACATCGGCCTCGAGGACGGTCTCATCGCCGGTATTCCCGTCGCATCCGCTTCGGTCAGGGGCAGTTACGGCGACGGCGGCGTTCGTTTCGATGCGATCGAGGCGCGCGCCTTCGGGGGAATGCTTTCCGGTTCCGGCAGCATTAAGATGCGGGAGGGGTACACCCACAGGTTCTCCGCCGATTTCGAGGAAGTGCGTCTTGAACGTATCCTGAAAGAGCTGCGCGGCGAATCCCCGGCTTTCTCGGCGGTCCTTTCGGGCTCGGTGGCCGGCGGCGGCGAACTCGCCCATGCCCTGGATTCGTCGCTCGAGGCCACCCTCGAGGCGGCAGATGTACGGCGCGACACGCTTCTGGTCGGCGATTTCACCGGAACGGCCGCGTGGGAAGACGGCTCATCGAATATCGTCCTGCGCCGGAATGAAACGACCATCGAAGCCCGGGGGATCGTCCTTCCGGACAGCCTCTCCCTCGCCGTGGAAGGGGACATCGCCGACCTGACGCCGTTCGGTGTGCTCTTCGGCCACGATATCACCGGCAGCGGGGAAATCGAGGGAACGGTGACCGGTCCCTGGGACGGTATCGGGCTTTCGGCGGATTTCCGGGGCTCAGGTCTCACCTGGCGGAGCATGCCGGTCGATTCGCTCCGGGGAGGGATCGCCCGTGACAGTGACGGATTCCGGCTCCAAAAGACGGTCATTCACGGCTCTGGAGCGGACGGCGCCGATCTGGGGGCCGTGTTCGGCATGGCCGGTTTCGGCGGAACCGTCGGATACCGTATGACCTTCGAGGGTCCCTTCGGAAGCATCGACGGCGACATACACGCCGAATTCGACGATCCGTCCTACCGCGGTCTCGTCTTGGGCGGCGGACAGCTCGATTTCAGCTTCGACGATACGGGGCTGCGCCTGGAACATGTCAATCTGGCATCCGATTCACTGACGATCATGCTTTCCGGGGCCTACCGCCCGGACGCGGGCGAGGGGGAAATGAACGCGCGTATCACCGCGCCGTCGCGTGAAAAAGAGGGGTCGCTGAATCTTTCATTTTCCCGTCCCGATTCGAGCAGATGGCGGATCGACGCCGACGGATCGGCCATTCCGCTCGATCCGCTGCGCGGGGTCTACCCCCCGCTTCCCGACCTGGGCGGCGCCCTGGCGTTCTCCGCCGGACTGACACTGGGCGGAAAGGGCCCGTCGGGAACGGTGACCGTGGCGGTTGAATCCCCCCGGTTCGGCCGTACGGCGGTCGATTCCCTCGCCGGACGCATCGATGTGGCGCCCGGACTGATCTCTCTCGCCTCCCTCTCGGCATACACCGGCGGGAAGACCATCGACGCGGAGGGCGATGTCACCTATCGACGGAACCCGCAGGACCGGGACGAGGGCTTTGTCGTCACAGAGGCCCGGGGTCGGCTCAACGCATCCGACATCGCCGTCGGGCCTCTTCTCGGCAGTCTGCCGGGAGGGCTTGAGACCGAAGGTTCGATGAGCGCCCGGATCTCTTTCAGGGGGATCCCGGACAACCCGCGATACGAGGGATTCGTGCGGCTCGAAAACGGCATGTTCCGCCTGAATCAGGACTCACACCCCATCGAGGGCGTCGGTCTCTCGGCGGGGCTCGCCGATTCGGTGCTCACCATCGAAAGTTTGACCGCTTCGGTCAGGGGCGAGCCGCTGGAAATCGGCGGAACGATTACCGTGCACGACCGCGGCCGGGTCTTCGCCGATGTGGAGGGGTTCCTCTCGGGGGAGCGGATAGCCGCGCTTTCGGGAACAGTCGACGGAAAAGAACTCGCGCTGAAACTGATGACCGACGGTATGGACATGGCCCTCCTGCGTCCCTTCGTTCCCGTGCTGATCGATCTGGACGGCGATCTGACCACAGAGGCGCGGGTCAGGGGGGGGATCGGCGAACCGGAAGTCGACGGTTCGGTGACTGTGGAGAACGCCTCGTTCAAGACGGCGGTGTTCAACCGTCCCCTGACCGACGGGTATCTTTCCGCCTCGTTTAAGGGAAGCGCCGTAAACATCGATTCCCTCTCCTTCAATTCCCACGACGGCACGGTGACGGGAGGCGGCTCGTTCGTCCTGGGAGAGGGGCTGTTCAACGATCTCGATCTGCACATGGCGATCCGCGATGTCAAGGTGGACCAGCCCGACTCCTATGAAGTGTGGGTGGACCGGGCCGACCTGACATGGAAGAAGAACGGGCTGTACTACGATCTCGCCGGAAACGCGGAACTCCGGGACGGATCGGTGGAATATTCCATCCAGCCGCAGGCCATCATACTGAGCAGACGGCGTCGCGCAACCGCCGCCAAACAGCAGCGGCCGCCGGAATTTCTGGATCGCACCCGTCTCGACGTCCGGGTGGTGACGCAGGACGATATCATGGTCGACAACAACCTGGCCCACATGGGTCTCGACGCAGGGCTGGAAGTGGGCGGAACCGCCGTGAAACCACGCCTGTCCGGCCGTGTCACCGCCACAAGCGGTTATGTGCTCTATCTGGACAGACGGTTCGACATTTCCTATGGCTCCCTCGATTTCACTGAAACCGAAAAGATCAACCCCATCGTGGAATTCCAGGCGTCAACGAACATCCAGAGCAGCGATACCTTCGCCGGGGAGACCTATGTCATCACGCTCAATGTGAACGGGCCCGTCGATGACGCGGTGATCGTGCTGAATTCCAGTCCCGAAATGTCACGCCCGGATATTCTGGCGCTTCTGACCTTCGGCGCCACCGCGAACCAACTCGCGGGCAGCAGCACATCCGGCGAGGAACAGACAACCGGCGCCATCATGACCGAACGGGTGACCCAGCTTTCGGGACGCATGGCATCGAATTATCTCTCGAGAAAAGCCTCGAGCCTCCTGGGAATCGAGGGTCTCAACATCGAGGGAAACATCGTGGGATCCTCCTCGGGAGACCGGACGAAGGCCTCGGAACGCCTTTCCCGCCAGCTCGAATCGGATTATAGCACCAATGTGGGACAGATGAACGATCGCGGCATACGGCTCGAATACATCCTGTCCCGATTCTGGTCCGTTGAAGGATACACGAGCCAGTCCGGGCGTTCGGGACTCGACCTGGAATACTCGATAACATTCAAGTGATGCCCATGCGACGATTCTTCCATGACATGGCGTTCGCCGCCCTCATGCTTGCCGCCCTGTGCGCGCCCTCAGCCGTGCTCTGCCAGGAGGAGGAAGCGGAAAATGAAACGGTCCCCCAGGTCGGGCGCATCAAGATAACCGGCAACAGCGCCTTCGGGGACAAGGAGCTTATGAAGCTCATGCAGCTCAGGCCCTCGAGGATGTTCCGTTCCTCCCCCTTCGACAGCCAGGCTTTGGAGAACGACACGGCAGCCATCGAACTGTATTACCGTGATCACGGGTTCCTCGAAGCCCGGGCCGCCGGAAACGCCGAGCCCTCACCCGGTGATTCGTCGAAGGTCAATGTCGAAATACGTGTCGAGGAGGGAGCGCCCACCACGGTCTCGTCGGTGCGGTTCGAGGGGAACAGCACGGTGGCCGACACGGCGCTCATGAACCAGATCAGCCTTTCCCCGGAGCAGCGTTACCGTCGGGGCGCGGTCGACGAGGCGCGGATCGCCATTCAGAGCCATTATGCAAATCAGGGCCGCACCGATGCGGAGATCGAGCCGGATGTCACCATCGACAGGGAAGCCCATGTGGCGGATATCATCTTCAGTATTACCGAGAACAACCGCTTCACCATAGGCCGCGTCGTCATCGAGGGACTCGAAAAAACGAAACGCGAAATTGTCACACGCGAGCTGACCATCGAAAGCGGCGATGTAATCGACCTCTCGCGGCTGCACGATTCTCAGAGAATGATCTACGGCACCGGCCTGTTCAGGAGCGTGTTCATACGTACCGTCGACTCGGCCGCCGACGTGGAGGGGGTGAAGGACATTCTCATCGAGGTCCAGGAGAAGGATTCCATCCGTCTGGTGCTTTCGGCGGGCTACGACACGGTCGAGGAACTGCGTGGTAAATGCGAACTGTACACCATCAACCTGTTCGGCACGGCCCGCCAGGTGGGGATCTCGGGCCGTTTCAGCTTCATCAACCGTTCGGGTCAGGTTTCGTACACCTCGCCGAGGATTTTCGACACACGGTGGCAGATGGATTTCAATGGCGTCGTGGAGGCGTTCGAGGAACCGAGCTACGATCTCGCCCGCCGGACCGCCCGGCTCACAGTGGGCCGTAAATTCAGGGACAACTCCCTGTTCAGGTCGTCGTTCCGCCAGGAGCGGGCAGAGGCGAAGAATATCGACCTCACAGACATTCCCGACATCACCCGCAACGACATCAGCGGTCTCGAGCTGTCCTACCGGTACGACTCGCGGAACAGCCTCTTCAACGCCACCAAGGGCCTTTATTTCGAGCTGACCGGCGAGTGGGGCGGCTATGTCACGGACAAGACGGTCTCCTTTCTCCGGGGGATGGGACGGGTGCGGTATTACCATCCCGCCCATCGTTTCACCATTCTCGCCAGCTCCCTCGAGGCGGGGATCATCGACGCGGAGCACGGCCTCATGGAAATTCCCCTCCAGGAGCGCTTCTACGCCGGCGGCGACCGGAGCGTGCGCGGGTTCGAATATCACATGCTCGGCCCCTGGGACAGCTCGGACAATCCCGTCGGCGGCAAGATCAAGATCGTCTGGAACGTTCTCGAGATCCGCAGGACCATCTATAAGTCATTCAGCATGGCGGCTTTCTATGACATCGGCAACATCTGGAAGAACGCGGACACCTTCGACATCACCGACATACGCCAGGCGGCCGGACTGGGAGCACGTCTCGGCACGCCGCTGGGTGTGCTCAGGGTGGATTACGGGTTCAATCTCGATCCACGGCGGGGGGAGCCCTCCGGAGTCCTGCATTTCAGTCTGGGGCAGGCGTTCTGACGCGGGCGGACGCACATCGGGACAACGGCCGAAGAACATGCGGGCCGAGCGGACACCCCCGTCCTCACGGAACGAGCCACGCAGTGAATCGGGGAAAAAAACAACACCATGCCGAAAGGATCTGATATGAACGAAACCTACAGCATGCCGACCATCGAGAATTTCGAAAACCATATCGGCGGTGAGGCGGTGGAACGCATCAAAAAGAAGGCGGAGCCGCTCCGTGACATGCACATCACCCATGTGAACTCCACCTATTACGGCGGCGGGGTGGCGGAACTCCTCTCATCGCTCACACTGCTCATGAACAGCGTGGGCATCAGGACGGGCTGGCGGGTCATCCAGGGTTCGCCCGACTTTTTCAGCGTCACGAAAAAGATGCACAACGCCATGCAGGGCGGCGGCATCAATCTCAGCGAGATGAAGAAGAGGATATACCAGGAAGTGATCCATGAAAACGCCGTCCGCAATCACATTGACCACGATCTCGTCATAATCCACGACCCCCAGCCGCTTCCCATGATCCGCCACTACCGTAAACGCGGCCCGTGGATTTGGCGCTGCCATGTGGACCTGTCGAATCCCAATCCAGACCTGTGGAACTACTTCGCTCCCACGGTGGAGGAATACGACGCCGTGGTGCTCAGCATCGAGGAGTACCGCCGTGAAATCGCCACGCCGCAGGTGTTCTTCATGCCGGCCATCAATCCCATGTCGATCAAGAACTGCGTCCTTTCCGAGGAGGAGATGCGCGACCGGCTGGACCATCATGAAATCCCCACCGATCTGCCGCTCGTGGTGCAGATATCGCGCTTCGACAAGTGGAAGGACCCGGAGGGGGTGATCAAGGCCTTCAATATCGCCAGGAAGAATGTGGACGCCCGTCTCGTGCTTCTCGGCAATGTGGCCACGGACGATCCCGAGGGCGAGGAGGTCTACCGTTCACTGCTCGACTACCGCGACGACCGTATCATCATCATCAGCCGCGAGGACACGGCGCTGGTGAACGCCCTGCAGACCAAGGCGGCCGTGGTGCTCCAGAAATCCCTGCGGGAGGGCTTCGGTCTCACCGTGACAGAGGCGATGTGGAAAGGCACGCCGGTGATCGGCGCCGATGTGGGGGGCATACCAAAGCAGATCGACGACGGCGAGAACGGCTTCCTGGTCTCGTCTGTCGAGGAGGCCGCCGAACGCATCGTAACCCTCGTCGAGGACGACAACCTGCGCAATGAGATGGGAGCACGCGCCCGTGAGAAGGTCAGAAAGCATTTCCTGCTCACCCGCCTTCTCGAACAGTATCTGGACATGTTCTCACGATTCGACACCGATTTCAGGCTCATGAACTGAAGGGAGGCGCCGAGACGCCATGAAAACCATCGTATCCATCGCCCTGTTGTGCGCGGTCTCCGTTGTTTGCCTGCCGCCGGGAGCCGACGCTCGGGGAAACCGTGAAATCCGGGACGATTCGCTCGTTCCGGACCATACCCTTCCCGATCCGCTCGTCATGTCCGACGGGACAAGGGTCGCGGACGCCGAAACCTGGCGCAACCGCAGGCGCCCGGAGATCCTCGCCCTCTTCGAGGAGCATGTCTACGGGCGCTCGCCGGAAGGGCCGGAGGACCTGAACGTCACCGTAATCTCCCATTCCCCGGACGCTCTCGGGGGTACAGCCGTCCGCAAACAGGTGCGCGTCCGTTTCCGGCCCGGGACAGAGGGGCCGTTCATGGACATCCTTCTCTTCATCCCGAAGGACCGCACCGGCCCGGCCCCCGCCTTCATGGGGCTCAACTTCTACGGCAACCACACGGTGCTGGACGACCCGGAGATCATGCTCTCGGAGAAATGGATGCGGCCCAACTCCCGCATGGGCGTGGTGGACAACCGCGCCACTGAAGCGTCACGGGGGCTGGCGGCGCGCCGCTGGCCGCTGGACACCATCATCGGCCGGGGATACGCCGTGGCGACGATCTATTGCGGGGACATCGACCCCGACCATCACGACGGTTTTCGCAATGGCGTGCACGCCCTGTATCCCGGTCCGGGGCCGGCGGACTGGGGCACGATCGGTGCGTGGGCATGGGGACTCTCGCGGGCCATGGACTACCTGGAGACCGACGGCGACATCGATCACGGGCGCGTGGCTGTCATGGGGCATTCGCGGCTGGGAAAGACGGCCCTCTGGGCGGGGGCCACGGACGAACGGTTCGCACTGGTCATCTCGAACAATTCGGGCTGCGGCGGCGCGGCCCTCTCCCGCAGGCGCTTCGGCGAGACCGTGGACATGATCAACACCAACTTTCCCCACTGGTTCTGCGACAATTTCATCCGTTACAACGGCAACGAGGACGCCCTGCCGGTTGACCAGCACATGCTCGTGGCGCTCATCGCCCCGCGGCCGGTGTATGTGGCCAGCGCCGAGGAGGACCTGCACGCCGACCCCCGGGGTGAATTCCTCTCGGCGTATCACGCGGCCCCGGTCTACCGGCTTCTGGGAACGGACGGCATCGCGGCGGAAGAGATGCCGCCTGTCAACGAGCCGGTCATGAGCACCATCGGCTGCCACGTCCGGACGGGCGGCCACGATGTCACCGATTTCGACTGGGGGTGCTTTCTGGATTTCGCGGACAGGCACATGCGGTGAGGGAGGGAAAACGCACGACCCCCTGACCTTCTCTCACGATCTTCAAGGGAGGGGGTAAGCGCCACCTTTACCGCAATTGAACTCCCCTGGACTGAACCCGGAGGTGGTAAATCGATGACACTATAACCCCTCCGCCATTGCATGGCGCCTCCCCTGACAGGGGAGGC
>CAYNWJ010000145.1:0-8855 GCA_964400815.1 uncultured bacterium | reverse complement strand
CCGATTCCGCCGAAGCCGCGACGCCGAAAGCGACCGCCTACAACCTCGATATCCACGAGCCCGACAGACTTGCGCACACGGCCGAGGAGAGCGCCATCCTCGATGGTACGGGCGCCGACCGCAATGATCTCGCCCTCGCCGGTGAATCCGATATTTCGGCGGACCCTGACCGCATCGACACCAGGCTTGTATGTGGTGTCGAGATCACCGGGAGCGAAAGGGGCAACCACATCGAGCACCCCGACAAAATGGCTCGTGCCGAGGCTCAGCGGCTGACGGCCGATGCTCAGGGTGTATGGTCCGGTGCCCCACGAAAGGTCCAGGCGGTCGATACGGCTCGTTATGGCGAGGTTCGTTTGCGAGGTGTGGGTGCGGGTCCAGCTCCAGCGTTCGAGCGGCCTGCTCGCGCCCAGAAGACTTCCGCCTGACACCGAGCCGAAGCCCGAAATGTTCGAAGAGGTGAAATTCGCCCTGCTTTCCAGCGCGGCGCTGAGCTTCAGGTCATGCCATTTCACCTCTGCCCAGAAACGGCTGCGTGTCTCCGAAATACCGAACCCCTCGTCCGTGCGATACAGATCGGCGACTTCGGAGGGCCAGGCGAACAAGATGACATTTTCGCGTACGGCGACGCCCTTGGAAATCTCGAACTCCTCATCCGCCCCAGCCAAAGAGGATGCCGCGAGGAACACCACACAGGCGCTCAAGGCCATGATTCCTGACAGACAGCTTCGCATGATCATCATCCCGCCTTGTTTCTTCGTTCGTCATCCTGGATCCTGCCGTCGCGGAGACGAACGATGCGTTTCGCCATGTCGATGACCTTCTGGTCGTGGGTGCTGAAAAGGAACGTCACCTGCTTCTCCTCGTTCAGCTTGAGCATCATGTCCAGAAGATTCGCGGCGGTCTCGGAATCGAGATTGGCCGTAGGCTCGTCCGCGAGCACGATCGCCGGTCTTCCCACGACCGAGCGGGCGATTGCAACCCGCTGCTGCTGGCCGCCGCTGAGCTGGGTCGGGAAACGGTGTTCGAGACCCTCGAGGCCGATTTCCCTGAAAACGGGCATGATACGCTCTTCATGCTCCTGTTCGGGAACGCCTTGTATCTGAAGGACGAACTGGACGTTTTCATAGGCGGTGAGCACGGGAATGAGATTGTATGCCTGGAACACGAAGCCGATCTTGTGGAGCCTGAGTTCGGTCAGTTCGTCGTCGCTCTTTTCCCCTGTCGATTCTCCGCCGATGTGTATCTCTCCGCTGTCCGGACGGTCCAGTCCGCCTATCATGTTGAGGAGGGTCGTCTTGCCGCTGCCCGAGGGACCGGCGATCACGGTGAACTCGCCCCCCTCGATGGTCAAATCGATACCGTCCACGGCGCGTACGATGAATTCACCCTGTTTGAAATGCCGCTCCACATTGCTGAGCCTGATGGATTCCATGATAGCATATTCTCCTTTATAATCATTTATATAGCGTCCGCAACGGTCAGTATTTCCGCATCGCTTCCGACGGCTGTATCCTGAGCACGTAATGCGTCGGATAGAGTGACGCCAGGATCGCCACGATCATCATGCCGAGCCCCAGAACGAACATGCCGTACCAGTCCCAGGCGCTGTACATGATCGGCTCGAACAGAACGCCTCCCATGCCCTGCTCGTCTATCGCCCCCGAAAGGTCGATACCGTAATTGTGGGTGTAGACGCCGATGAGCATGCCAAGTCCAACACCGATCAACACCCCCACGACCGCGAGTACCGTCGCCTCCGAGAGCACCATTTTCCTGATGCCGCTGCGGTTGACTCCGATGGCCCGGACCACGCCGAACTCACGCGTGCGTTCCATCACGCTCATGAGAAGGGTGTTGATGGTACCGATTCCGACGATGACATAGAGGATGAAAACCATGATCTTGAGCGCCGCGTGATCGAGTTCGACACTGTCGGCGAGACTTTTCATGGCTTCGTTCCAGGGAAAGGCCTCCGTCCCGGACAGATCCGCGACAACCGCCTGCACTTTCGGAAGGACCTCTTCAATCATCCGGTGGCTCGGCAGCATGATCGCAATTTCGTGGGCGCTCCCCGGGCGGCCGATGAGATCGCCGAGTTTCTTCCTGTCGACCAGAACGGCCCCTGTGTCGATGTCCTGCACATTGGTGTGCAGAAGCCCAGAGACACGGTAGAGGCCGCTCACGATGTCACCGTCCCTGCCCTGGGCCATGATCACGAACTTGCTGCCGATATCGAGATCGAGTTCCCGCGCCAGCCGGTAGCCGATCAGGGCCTCGCGTTTCGATGGATCGGGAAGTCCGCCGTCATCGATACGTTTGTCAGCAAGAAGCGGATTGATCGATTTCTCACGGTCGAAATCGATGCCCATGAGCATGGACGACCGGCTTTCACGGGCCGATCTCACCAGGCCGGGCACATTCAACCGGGGATAGATCCCCTCGACTTCCTCGATCTTTTCGATTTCCGGAACGATGGCCGCGGCGTCCACGACCTGCTCGGTCTTCCGCATTTCCAGATAGTCGGGATGATAGATGCCGATGTGGCCGCTTCCCATCTTCACGCCGTCGTCAATCATCTTCGTGTAGGAGCCGATGGCAAGATTGTTCCAGGCGACGCCGAGCATGACGCTTCCGGCAATGGAGACAATTTCGATGATGGTTCTGCGCCTGTTCCGCCAGAGATTCCTCCATCCCATTTTGAACCACAAAAGCATCTCACACCTCCTTGAGGACATCGACGGGACTCAGCTTCCTGAGTTTTCTCGCAGGGAAAAGTGCGACGATAATACCGAGCGCCGTTATCAGGACTATCGGCGTCAGCATGTTTTCAAATGTCGGATAGGTCTTGAGACGGGGCTGAAACGCGCCGCCTCCCCAGGAGATCGCGCTCATGAAACCGCTGAGATCAATGGGGTGATCGACCATGTAGAAAGAGGCAGCGATGCCCACGGCTCCTCCGATGAGCGCGGAAAGACCGCTCATTATCATTCCTTCGAAAACGATCAGGATCGAGAGGGAACGGCTCTTCATTCCGATGGCCTCGATGATGCCGAATTCGCGCATGCGTTCGAAAAAGGCCATGTACATGGTATTCGCAGCGATCAGGACCACCGCGAAATAGAAGATGAACGCGAATATCCATTTCGAAACATCCCACAGGTCGAGCGACTGTTTCAGGAGCGGAAGAAATTCATACCAGGACGACACATCCTTTCCCGGCAGGTCCTTCTGGAGTTTCACCGCCCACACATCGGCGCCGATGGGTCGCTTGAGAGAAATCGACCACTCGTGAACCCTCCCCTCGAGCACGAGGAGTTCCTGGAGTGTGGTCCGTCCCACCACCGCAAGGCTGGCGTCGCGCATGGGATCGTTGGTTTCAACGATCCCGCCGACTGTAAACAGACCGGCCGCTATCGAACCGTCGGCCGCCTGTCCCATCATGACGATCTCGCCGCCCATCTCCGCCTCGAGACGCTTCGCAAGCCCCTCGCCCAGCACGATATCGTCTGAATCCGCCGAGGACAGCCAGGCACCCTCCTTCATGTTTTCATGCAGCTTCGTCACCGAATGCTCCTCGTCCGGGTCTATTCCGAGCAGTTCGGCCGGCTGGGTGTGTGCATCGTCCCCCTCTCCGAAGCTGAGGAGCGCGAACCCACGGACGCGGGCTGCGGCGCCTTCCGCACCATGTTCCATGATCAGGTCCCTCATCCCGTCCTCTTCTATGGTGAGCTGCATCTTGCGTTTTTCCTGGTATCCTTCCGCTGTCACCTTCACATGGCCGTGATACATCTCCGTGGCGCTGTCGATCATGTCCCAGAGCATGCCGTCGTATATGGCAAGCATGAATATGACCAGCGCGGTTGCCACGCTCATGGCGGTCATGGTCAGGAGCGTGCGGCGACGGTTGCGCCAGAGGTTGCGGTAGCCGAGCTTCAAGAGCAGCATCATCCGCCTCCCCGTATGGAACCGAGTGTAAACCTGTCATCGGCGAGATCCACGCCGAATTCGAGTTCTTCATATGTCAGGACCGTCTTTTCGTCCGGCTTGTCCTCCGGTTTCACGAGCATGCGCATGGGTATCCAGCGGCCCGATATCTTTTTGACCGTATCGAACGACATGGTGCGCACCAGTTCGTCATCCTCGTCGAAATACCGGACCTCGACCGGCACGGTCTTTTCCAGATCAATCTCATACTCGATACGCCCCCAGACGACAGCGGCGTCCGGTTTCGGATGACAGTTGATGACCGCCTGATCTCCTTCACGGCTCTTGACGGTGAAGGTATAGAGCTGGTCGATCTTGTTTTCCTTCACCAGGTCGTCATTGGTGAAATGGCTTCCCATCCAGCTGTCGCCCATGAGACTGGAAGGTATCTTCATGAGGCGGTCGATCTTGGGAAGATAGTTCCATATCTCGTCCCCGATCTTGAGGGTCGCCGTCCCCTGCTCCTTTTTCGGGCTCAGAATACGGATCAGGGATTTTTCACGGCCCTCGGACCAGATCTCCATTTTCAGCTCACGCGACCAGGAATCGGTCACCACCTCCATGGTCGCAATCGCGTGAGAGCGTTCACCCTGATACTGGGTTTCCACTTTCCTGATCAGCTCCTGCGGGTCGATTTCCGACCGGGCGCGGGCCTGCGCGGCGCACAGGACGAACAGCATTGCGAAAAGGCTGGCTCGTGTGATGCCAAAGGCACCGTCGCGACGTCTCATCATTCCTCCCCTCCTTTTTGCGACTTCCGTGACGCCATCGTCATGAACATATCGAAGTAGATATCGTAATACCGGTTGATCTCCTCCTGGGTGAGGTCCTCCCACTGGTTCAGTATCCACATGTCGAAAATCAGGTCCATGTGCGTGAATATCTCAATAAGGAGATCGAGCGGCAGGTCGGTTCGCACGGCGCCCACCTCTATTCCATGCTGGAGCACACCCCGCGTGATCGACTTCAACTTTTCCATGAACTCGTTGAATGTCACCGAACCCCTCCCGGAAAGCGCAATCGAATGGAATTCACGGGTGAGCTTGACCACATCGGGATTTTCGAACACGTGCTTGAGACTTTTTCGATAAAGACGGTCCACATCTCCCCAGAAGTCATCGGTGTATTCCCCGGTGAAAATGCCGCCGAACAGTTCCATCATGTGGTTGATCTCACGTTCCATGACCGCGATGAACAGGTCCTCCTTGTCCTCGAAATAGTAATACAAAGACCCCTTGCTGATGCCTGCTTCGCCGACGACCGTGTTCAGCGAGGCGCTGTTGAAACCCTGATCGATGAATTCTTTTCTGGCCGAATCGAGAATGATCTTCCTTCGCTCTTCGGACAGATTATCGAAACGTTTTGTCGGCATGGCGCCTCCGGTGTATGGGCAAGGTGTTCACAATGCATGACATATGGTATGTATTCGCGTCATATCGATGGTTCGACCATCAGTCTAACCGTGAATATAACTCCTATTCCACTATCTGTCAAGCCTGTTTTTTTCACTGGCAATACTTCTTTTTCCAGAAATCATATGAATTTTCAGCGGTTTTCTATTGCTGAAACGTGATTTTCGTGCTTACGGGATCAACCGTGATTACAATCCCGTCAATCCTTTCATCCCATGAATCATGGTTCAAACGGCGGTTTGATGTACTATCACGATATATTATGGCTTATGGGTTATTCCGGTGGGTTTTCGGGAGAATGCCGGTGATTTGTAGCGTGCCGCACGGACGATGTCGAGATTGATTCCGGCGATTTTTCCACTTGCAGAAAATTGTGAAAAACAACATTATACTATCCGGCCGTTACGGCTTTCCCGGGGAACCCCGGGAGCATGTCGGCCGTATACTTGTAAGACGATCGATCCATACACCAACCACACGAACAGGAACCAATCATGAACAGGACCAGACACGCCCTGCTCGTCATGCTGTGCCTTCTCATACCGTTCGCGATCGCGGCGCAGGCGCAGGACGATGACAGCAAACCCGACCCCCTGCACGCTCCGGACCTTCTTCCGGACGTGGAGCCGGAGATGCTCACTCCCGACTACTGGATATCGACCTATGACAATCCCGACGAGATTGTCATGACTCCCGCCCAGGTCGAATCTTTCAACGCGCGGGTGAGAAACGAACCGATTGAGTTCAGGGAGAGGTTCGGCAAGAAGGACCCAATGCTCCAGAACTATCTGCAAAAACTCTCCATCGGCCTGTACATGCACCCGATCCTTCCCCTCGATCTTCCCGCCACCCTTCCGGGAGACAGCCTGCGCACATGGCTTTCCGACAACATCGAATACCTGCATTCCCGTGATTTCTATGACTCCCGGAACGCCACCTGGAACGAACGGATGCTCGGCAAACTCGAGGATAACATCAATCTCGACGCTGTCCCGAACACCATCACACGCAGGTACGGTCTCATCTGCCGCCGCGCCGATGTCCGCCTCTTCCCCACCTCGGCGGCGGGTTTCAGCGAGACGAAGTGGGAAATGGACTTCTTCCAGACCACGGGAGAATACATCATCTCCCCGGTCGCCATTCTCCATGAATCGAAACTCGGCGATTTCTACTATGTCCAGACACCCGTGGCCCGCGGCTGGATTTCGGTCGAAGACATAGCCCTCGGTGAAAAGAGAGAAATCCGCAGGCTGACAGATGCGGACTTCCTGATGGCCGCGGAAGACGAGGTACCCGTCTATGCCGACCCCGGCTTCACCCGGTTCATCCAGTTCTACCGCATGTCCTCCTCCCTTCCCTTCAAGGAGAAGACAGGACGGGCCTGGGTTGTTTCGCTTCCCTACCGGGATATCGACGGTTCACTGAAGACGCGGGACGCCTATATCAGGCCAGGCGCCGATGTGCACGTGGGATATCTGCCGTTCACCAAGCGCAACGTCGTGAACCAGATTTTCAAGCTCATCCACACGCCCTACGGCTGGGGAGACCAGTTCAACAAGCGCGACTGCTCGGGCACACAGCGCGTGGTGCTCAGGTGCTTCGGCATCATTACCGGCAGATGGCCCAATTTCGTCCTGCTCGCGCCGCGCGAGGAAAACCGCACCTACATGAACCCCGAATGGAACACGGAAAAGAGAATAGAGGTTGTTTCCAGACTCGAAGGCGGCATCACGTGGCTCGGGACAGGCGGGCATCTCGTGTTCTATCTCGGTGAAGGGAAGAACGGCAAGCTCTATTTCATGCACCAGGGAGGCTGGGGCTATGACGAGGGTGATCAGCACTACTGGGTCAATCGTGTGGCCATCAATGAAGTCACGTTCAAATGGTACAGCATAGACACGCCCACGGTATTCTCGACCTTCCGGCCGTGACAGTTTCACAAGGATACGGGAGGCGTGGCTCACATGACCGGTGATTCACGCCTCCTTTTCTTTTCACGTCCCGTTTCCAGGCTTTCAACGCGGAGTGCTTCATGAACAAGACATCATCCCAGACATCAGGATCGTCGGATCCGGCGGGCGGGATATCCACACCGTTCGCCTATTCCAGCCGTCCCATCCCCACCTCACGGAAGGTTCTCAGAATCGGCTGGGTCGGAACCGGTCCCTTTTCCTTCTATGGCCATTATATCCTCGTGATCAACAACATTTTCCGCGAATACAACGCCCTCAACATGCGTGTGACCCATATCTGGGGCGACGATTACGCCAGGAATTACCGGGGCCGGCCTGACTGGGTGGCGGAAATGCTGGCCTGCTGGTCGAGCGATGACCAGTCACCGGAAGGAATAGCCAACAAGTGCGGCATACCGAACGTCTGCCGTGATTTCCGGGACATGGCCGGTGAGGTAGACGCCGCGATGATCATGGATTTCGATCGCTCCGGTGAACTGGCCGAACCGTTCATACGCCGGGGACTTCCGGTGTTTCTCTGCAGCCCCGTCGCCGTCAGTGTTCCCGAGTGCGAGCGCATTCTCGATCTCGCTGAGCATCATGGGTCTGCGGTCATTACGGGCTCGTTCACCGCCGGCATGCCCCAGAATGTCATGCACGCCATACTGGTGAAGCGTCCCGACATCGCCGCATTCTACGCCTCGACGATCTGCCGTTTTTTCACATCCTATGTCAACGATGGGCTTGAACCGATCCACGCCATCGTGGGCGGCGGTGTCAGGAAGGTGCAGCTTGTGGGATGGAACGGCTCCTCGGGATACGATCCCCATGGATTTCCCGTCTCGCGCATTCACCTGGAATACGAGCCGCGCAACGGCAATCCTCCCATACAGGGGACCCTCAACCTGGGAGGCTTCAAGGACGAGATGGAGTGGTATCGCATATACTACCGCGACCACGGCATTCATGAAGGAATCGCCACCTGGGCGGGCAGGGAGATGAACTTCCGTGATTTTCTCCTGATGCTCCAGGAGACCTTCGCCACGAACCGTTCCCCGGAAACACGCGAGGATATTCTTGAAAAACTCCGCGTCCTCATTGCCGCCTGCCAGTCGGCCAACGAAGGCAATCGTCCGGTGAATCCCCTCGATGTGGGTGACTACCGCCTTCCCACCATACGCATAGAGAACTGGGACGAACTACCGTAACCCATAACTGTCCGGAGAACGATTCACAGAATAGTATTATTCGTTTCAGCAAAACTCACCCCCGCGATGAAGGACTTTGGTATTCTGTTGTTTTTGCAGCGCTTCCCCCTCTCTTTTTCAAAAGAGAGGGGGCCAGGGGGTGAGTTTTGATTCGGCTCGCGGCGGCACGTTGTCTCGAAGTGAATCGAACAAGCCCGTCTGAAATATATATACCATTGTTTATTGGGAACATGGAGTGCTTGATTGCGTCCCTAATTTTCTGTAAAATTTGGCAAACGTAAAAAGTGAGCCGATAT
>CAYNWJ010000144.1:0-8875 GCA_964400815.1 uncultured bacterium | reverse complement strand
TAGTATCTCTTTTGAAAAAGAGAGGGGGCCAGGGGGTGAGTTTGATTCGGCTCGTAACGACGCTTTGTCCCGAATTGAATCGAAATAGTCTAATAACACTGCATATACCATTGATATACAGTGACATACGTTGTTTGTTGCAATCAATTAACCGGACACTATTGGGTATTTACATCAAAATCAAACGCACGCGCGAAAGGAGCTGACTGATGGCGGAAACACTGGGATTCATCGGACTGGGCATCATGGGCAAACCCATGGCCAAAAACCTCATGGAGGCGGGGTACGGCCTCGTGGTGCTGGACATCGACCCCGAGCCGGTGAATGAGCTCGCCGGGATGGGCGCACAGACGGCCTCGACCCCGGCCGAGGTGGCCTCGAAGGTCCGGCGGATAATCACCATGCTTCCCGACGGTCCCGATGTGGAGAAGGTGGTCATGGGGGAGATCGTTTTCATCGAAACGGCGACCGCCGAAACCGTGCTGATCGACATGAGCAGCATTTCCCCCACGGTGACGCAGAAGATCGCGGCGGCGCTGGCCGAAAAGGGGGCGAAGGCCTTGGATGCTCCGGTCAGCGGAGGGGAGCCGGGGGCCATCGCGGGACAGCTCGCCATCATGGTGGGCGGCCCGGCCGATGAGTTCGAAGCGGCGAAGCCCCTCTTCGACGTGGTCGGCAAGAGCGCCGTCCTGGTGGGTGACGCCGGCGCCGGACAGACCACGAAGCTGGTCAACCAGATCCTGGTGGGAATCCATATCGAGGCCATGGGCGAGGCGTTCCTCCTGGCGACGAAGGCGGGGGTGGACCAGATGAAGGTCTATGACGCCATCAAGGGCGGCCTGGCGGGCTCGAATGTCCTCAATGCCAAGGTCCCCCTCGTTTTGGACCGTAACTTCAAACCCGGATTCAAGATCCGCCTTCATCAGAAGGACCTGAAGAATGCGCTCGAGGCGGCCGGGACCCTCGGCCTGGACCTGCCCGTGACGAACGCCGTCCAGACCATGATCGGTTCACTCGTGGAGGGCGGCCACGGCGACGACGACCACGGCGGCATCGTGCAGGCCCTGGAACTGCGCAACAATGTGAAGATCAGGAAGCAGTAGTCACGTAGGCGCTTCCCGGCGCTCTTCGTGTTCCGCGGCCGGTGCGGCTTGGTGTGGACGTCTGTCCATGCCCTGCGCGCCGCAGCCTGCAGGGAACAGGCGTCATCGACAATCCCGGCATGAGATACCTTTCAACGGAGGAAGCATGGCACAGCAGTTTCGTACACTCGACATAGACGATTCCGAGCGGGTGGAGCGATACCGCCGTTTCTACGGCGGCCTGGTCTTCGACAAGCTCTATGCCCTCGGCCACCGCGAGACGGCCCTTTCCCAGAAGCTCCGTCCCCTCAGGGAGGACATGGTGATCGCCGGCCGTGTCGTCACCGTGAAGATGCACTCCCACGCCGAGTCCGAGCAGACCCTCGAGGAGCGCGGGACACGTCCCTGGGGCGGCGGGCCGCGTCAACGGCTGGTCCTCGAGGCGGTCAAGCCGGGCAGTGTCATCTGTGTCGACACGGGACCGAGCTTCATCTGCGCCCAGTGGGGTGAGATGAGCTCGCACCTGGCGCAGGCCAACGGCGCCACCGGCGTGGTCATCGCCGGCAACATCCGCGATACCCGCATCATCCTCCAGATGGACGATTTCCCCGTGTTCGCCATGGGGACGGTGCCCAATGCACGCACGGGGTGGATCGTGAACGAGATCAACACGCCCATCTATCTTCCCGGCCATCTCAAGCATGCGGTGAAGGTGTTTCCCGGTGATTTCATTTTCGGGGATTTCGATGGCCTTCAGATCGTCCCCGCCGAAGTGGTGGACGAGGTCATGCTCCAGTGTGAGGAACTCCTGGGCGAGGAGATCGAGGAGCGTAAGCAGATCAAGAACGGCATGTCCATCGACGATGTGTTCAACACCTACGGCAACCTCTGAGCAGACCGGTCGAATGCAGCCGGTCGTCCGAAAGGCGGAACGGCCATGATGAAACCGAAACGGAACGGAACGGCGGCCATGTTCGCCAGGTCACTGATCGCGGCGGTTGTGTTTCTCGCGGCGGCGAACACGGTATCGGGCCAGCTTCCCGACAGGGACACGCGCCATGAGAAGCTCGGTGACGCCGATCACTTCATCCTCCGGCGGGAGCCGGTCGGCACACCGGCGCGATGGGAGGCGAGACGGGATGAACTGCAAACCTCGCTCCTTCTGCGCGCGGGACTGATCCCCGAGCCCGAACGCTGCCCGCTGAACGCGCGGGTGTTCGACGAACGGGAGGGGGACGGTTTCATCGTGGCGAAGGTCCATTTCGAGAGCCTGCCCGGGTTCCATGCCACCGGGAACCTGTACCGGCCCGCATCGGGCGGAGGACCCTTCCCGGCGATAGTGACTCCCCACGGCCACTGGACCTACGGCCGGCTGCAGAATTCGCCGCAGGGCTCCATTCCGGGACGCTGCATTGATTTCGCCCGCATGGGGTTCGTGGTGTTCAGCATCGACATGGTGGGATACAACGATTCCTTCCAGTTTCCCCACGATCCCAGCAAGAGCCGCGCCCAGCTCAGGGCCGACGAGCCGGTTCCCTATGAACCGAACGCCTTCCGCGGCAATTTCCGTTTCCCGGAAATGGAGCTCTACGGTTTCAATCTGGGCGGGGTCCAGCTCTGGAACGCCATACGCGCCGTTGATTTCCTCGAGAGCCTTCCCTATGTGGACCGTGACCGCATCGGCGCCACCGGGGCATCGGGCGGCGCGTCCCAGACCATCTTCCTCATGGCTGCGGACGACCGCATAAAAGCCGCCGCGCCGGTGAACATCATCGGGGCCGCGAAACACCCCGGCTGCTATTGCGAAAACATTCCCGGCCTGTGGATCGACACCTCGACCATCGAGCTGTCCGCCGCCTTCGCCCCCCGGCCGCTGCTTCTCATGTCGGCGACCGAGGACCCGTGGACGCCGATGACCCCCGAGCGGGAATATCCCATGTTCCGGGAATATTATGCCCTCCATGACGCCGTGGACAACGTCATGAACGTCCACATCGACGCCGGGCACAACTACAACGCCGACACCCGCGCCGCGGTCTACCGCTTCTTCTGCGATCGGCTCAATCCTTCGGCCGATCCCATCGAAAATCCGCCGCCGGTATCGCCTGAACTGAAAAAGCTCGGTGATCTCCGGGTGCTCCCCGACCACATCCTGCCGGACGGATCACTCGATCACCGCGCCATCATGCGCACCTGGCGTGAGGAGTCGGAACGGGCCATCGGCGAGCGCTTCCCCGATTCCGCCGGGAAACTCGCGGCTTTTCGCGACGAATACCGGCCCCTGCTCGCCTCGGTCCTGGCGGTGAAGATCCCGGCCCCCGATGCGGTCCTCGAACGGCCGGGAAAAAGCGTGAACGTGGACGGCGCCGTCTATGAAACGGTGAGCATCGGCAGGCGGGGGCGGGGCGACGCCGTCGAGCTGGAAATCATATCCCCCCGGACCGTGACCCGGGGCGTGTGCCTCGTCGTCCGTCCCGAGAGCCGGGGCAGCCTCATCACCCGCACCGGCGGACTGGACGCCCTCGCCCGAGAGCTCATGGCGAAGGGATACCGCGTGGCCCGCCTGCGGGGATATGCGTCCGGGCGTCTCCGTATTCCCCGGCGGATCTACGATTCCTTCAGCTGGTCCTGGGTCTACAACCGCGACAACACCCTCAACGGCATCCAGGACATCGTGACCGCCCTTCACTATCTCGGGAAGACGCGACCGGACGAGGACATCACCCTCGCGGGACTCGAACAGTGCGGCCTTCCCGCGCTCATGGCGGCCGCCGTGACTCCATCGACGGCGTCGGTGATCGTGGACATGAACCGCACCGATCCGGGATATGACGGCGAACTGGTCAACCTGCTGCCCTATGGCGCGATACGGCGTATCGGCGATGTGAGGACGGCGGCGATACTGCTCATGGACAGGCCGCTTGTCATGTACAACGCAGGGGAAACCTTCGACGCCGGATGGTACCGCGAACGGGCGCGCTCGGTGGGCTGTGCTGAAAATGTGGCCGTCCGGCGGCATGCGGAGGATGTGTCGGTGGTGGAGTTCGTGCGGTAGGGGTGATCGTTCCTTGAATCGAGTGGATTCCCCGAAATTTTTTCCGGGGTCATAACACCCCCCTCGCTCTTCGACCGTATCCCTCTGACAGGGGGGACATGCAGCACCGTCGCCTGCTGCATCCTGCCTCCCCTGTCAGGGGAGGTGTCACGCATGTGACGGAGGGGTTATGGTGTCATTGGTTTGATATCCCGTTCAGTCCGGGGTAGTTCATTAATTGAAAACCGCCGCAGTATTTGTGCTTGCCGGAAAACGGGATCGGCGGCCATGCCACCTTCGCTTTACTTGCGGATGTTTTGTGCGTATATTTCAATCAACGCTTCATTCGGGGAACGAGCCATGCGCGAACGACCGGACAAGGACCGTTACTATCTCAACATCGCCCGTGAGGTTTCCCGGCGTTCCACCTGTCTCCGGCGCTGGTTCGGCGCGGTGATCGTCAAGAACGACCAGATCATCTCCACGGGATACGCGGGAGCTGCGCGGGGCGCGCGGAACTGCTCAGATCTCGGTGTCTGTCGACGCCAGCTTGCCGGCATACCGCGCGGGGAACGCTACGAACTCTGCCGGAGCGTCCATGCCGAGATGAACGCCATCATCCACGCCTCCCGCGCCGACATGATAGGTTCCACGCTGTATCTCGTGGGCATCGATGCCGTGACCGGGGACGTGATAGACGGCGGCAAGCCCTGCAAGATTTGCACACGCCTGATCATCAATGCGGGCATCGAGACGGTGAAGGTGCTCGAACACGACGAAAGCGTGGTGACCTTTCCCGTCAGCGGGTTCATCGAAAACGAGGAACTCGATCTCAAGAACGCCCGGGGATATTGACTCCGGGCTCCATTCAGCGGACCGATACGCAGCGCCGCGCCATACTGAATACCCATGATTTCCGTATACTCCGACACAGCTTCCATCCGCCGCCAGAGCAGAACATGGCGCACCGGCGGCAGGACGGTCTGCCTGGTGCCCACCATGGGCGCCCTGCATGACGGTCATCTGAGCTTGGTGCGCATCGGGCTGGAACATGCAAACCGGGTCGTCGCGAGCATCTTCGTCAATCCCACCCAGTTCGGCCCCGGCGAGGATTTCGAACGGTACCCCCGCACACTGGAGGAGGACCGTGACAGGTTGGAGCGGGCCGGCGTCCATGCGATCTTCGCTCCCGAGCCCTCTGAAATCTATCCGGAGGGCCATGCGACTTTTGTCACGGTCGAGGGGCTTGCCGAACACCTCTGCGGCAGGACGCGGCCGGGACATTTCCGGGGGGTGGCCACGGTGGTGACGAAGCTCTTCACCATCGTCGAGCCGGACGTGGCGGTCTTCGGCATGAAGGACGCACAGCAGCTGGCGGTCATCAGACGATTGACACGGGACCTGCATCTGGACGTCGCCATAGTGACGGCGCCCATCGTCAGGGAGCCCGACGGTCTCGCCATGAGCTCGCGGAACAGCTACCTTTCGGCCGGGGAACGCTCACAGGCGCCGGTCCTGTTCCGGGCCCTTTCGGAGGCGGAGACGATGGTGCGGGGCGGCGAGGTCATGAGCGAACGGGTCACGGAATCCGTCAGGTCCTTTATCAGCACCGCCCCGCAGGCCGAAATCGAATACGTGGAAATCGTCGATCCTGACGATATAACACCGATGGAACGGATCGAGAGGCCGGCCCTGCTCGCCGTGGCTGTCAGGTTCGGGAACACCCGCCTGATCGACAACACCGTCCTCGTGCCTTCGACACGTGTGTGACCGCGGGAGTGTTGGCGCATCCGCCCCGTTCCATGCGGGTTTCATGGTTACAGAATCCGGATATATGGTTAAGCAAGCAAAGCACTTTAATGATCTGGCGCGAACATCTGATCAGAGCCGACCATCGATTAAATAACCCCTCCGCCACTGTCGCGGCACCTCCCCTGACAGGGGAGGCAGGTTCGGCAAACGCCGGCGGTACTTGGGTCCCCCTGTGAGGGGGACGAGGACGAAGTCCGGAGGGGGTTATCATGGCGATAAGTAATGTGTTTGTTTAACCGGTTTCCAGAAAGGATAGTATTCCATGCAGGTCGAAACGCCGTTTACGAAGGCTGTACTCAAGAAATACCCCGAGCAGGTGGTCATCGCCCTCGCCAAGGACGCGAACGGCATGGTGAACCCCATCACCCTCGGGTGGACCATGCTCACCTCCCACAAGCCCCCCATGATGGCGATTTCGGTGGGCATGACCCGCTATTCACTGGAAGTGATCCGCCATGCGGGGGAGTTCGTCATCGCGTTCCCCTCTGAATTGCAGGGTGACGAGACCCTGCTCTTCGGCACGAAGTCCGGGCGGGACATGGACAAGATCGCCGAATCGGGCATCGCCGTGTCACAGGCGAAAACGGTCGATTCGCTCCTCATCGACGACGCTGTGGCGAATTTCGAATGCCGCGTGGCTGGTGAGCTCCAGACGGGGGATCATGTCGTTTTCGCGGGCGAGGTGCTCGCGTCCCATGTCAATCCCGAGGCGCCGGGCCGCCTGTACACCGTGGCGAAGGGATTCAGGATGACGGGCATCGAGGTCAAGGAATGATCGTTATTGGCGTGTCGGTCGCGATGCGGCGGTGAACCACCGGCCGGTGACCGTCATGTTCGACGGGAAACGACAGGGAGAGAATGCCGATGATGAGGACGATGTTGAAATCCAAGCTGCACAATGCCAGGATTACCGGCGCCGAGCTGGAATACATGGGAAGCATCACCATTGACGAGGACCTGATGGACGCCGCGGACATCCTCGAAAACGAGCGTGTGCAGGTGGTCAACCTGAATACGGGATCGCGCCTCGAGACCTATGTGATCGCGGGCGAACGCGGGGCGGGGGAGATACGGCTCAATGGTCCCGCCGCCCGTCTCGGCTCACGGGGCGACCGCGTTCATATATTGTCGTACCGTCTTGTCGACGAAGAAGAGTGCCGGAGCCTCGAGCCCGCCGTGCTCATACTGAACGGCGTGAACGGGATCGTTTGACGCCCTGATCGCCATTGCAAAGAAACGGAGGATATGCCATGAATCTTAGCATGACAAAGAACAGGATGTCCGTAGTGACCATGGCGGCCGTAATGGTCGTCTCCCTGAGCGCCGTGCTTTTCCTCGGATGTTCGACGACGGAAACGCCGACGCTCAAGGTGGGCCTGGCCGAAACGGTCATCACCCCGCCGATGAACGACGTTCCCATGCGCGGATACGCCGCCCGAAACTCGACGGGGGTCCATGACGATCTCTTCGCCCGGAGCATTGCGATCGAGGACGGTGACGGCACATCGTCGGTGCTCATGACGGTCGCGGTCTGCAACATGGCCGTGCGGTTCATGGAGCGGATACGCGAGGGAATAAGCGGAGCGACAAGCGTTCCCGTGGAAAACATCATCGTCAGCTGCACGCACACCCATTCGGGGCCCCATGTTTCACGGGCCGGCGAGGAATTCCAGGACTTCTTCGTGGAGCGCTGTGTGGAAAGCGGCGTGAACGCCTGGAACAGCCGCGAGCCGGGACGCATCGGAGCGGGGGCCACGGTGTGCCGCGGTCTGGGCATGAACGACCGCCGCATGCTGCATGGCGGCATGCACCCCGATCCCGAGGTGGGCGTTCTCAAGATCGAGAACCCGGACGGTTCGCTGAAAGGCGTTGCCTTCATCTATGGCTGTCATCCCTCGACTTTGGATCTGCACAACCTGGAATTCACCGAGGACTGGCCGTACTATTCCATCACGGGCATAAAGGAGCGTATCGGAGAGGATGTGTGGGTGGCCTATTTCCAGTCCGCGCAGGGCGACGCCAAGGTGGGGTACACTGCCGAGTTGTCCGCCGTGGGCGCCTACATGTACGGTCTCCGCACCTATGAATTCGCCGAGTACAAGGGGCGGATGATGGTCGATCCCGTGGTGACCGTCCTCGACAGCATCGAAACCTCCGGCGACGCCGACGTCGCGGTCGCCCATCACACCATGGACCTGCCGCGCCGCGAGACCTATCCGGTCACCCACGAGGAGGCGCTCAGGCTCCAGAAGGAGGCGCGGGAGAAGCTGGAGAAGATGGAGGCCAATGCCGAACACATCGGCAAACGGCAGCTCGATTTCCAGCGTGTCGAGGTGTTCCTGGCGAACCAGATGGTGGGACGCTCGCGCTGGGTCGAGGAGAATATTGGCGCCGGGCCGGTGGAGGACGTCTGGCAGCAGGCGGTCCGTATCGGCGACACCGTGCTGGTTACCTTCCCCAACGAGGTCTTCACCGAGATCGGAAAAACGGTCAAGGACAATTCGCCGCACGAAAAGACCTTCGTGATCGGTCTCACGAGCGGTCACGGCGGCTATCTGCCGACGAAGGAGGAATATCTCGAAGGGGGATATGCGGCCAATGGCACCGGCTTCAGCCCGGAGTGCGAGGAGGTGCTTGTCGATCGAAGCCGCGCGATCATCGGCATGGTCGCCGAACGATGAGACCACTGATGCCTGTGTGCCGCCGGATCGGAGCCCATCGATGCCGTTGAACGGGGGTTGCGGGACAACAGCCGGTATTCGCCCCGAAAAAAGTAAACTTTCAGGCATCCCGGGCGTCGGATATACAGGATCATTTTTCGGCCCGATTACTGGCAATCTCCCAAAAAACCAAAGGATAATAAACATAAGATATTATAAAATATTATATTACATCCAACATACAAATAAGAAAAGATTCTTTGAACAATTGATGAAACCGCATGTAA
>CAYNWJ010000143.1:0-8936 GCA_964400815.1 uncultured bacterium | reverse complement strand
GTTCATCCCGTAATCCTGAAAATCCAGGTTCAGAAACTGAAAAACCTCGAAATATAAGTTTGTGCCGGAAAATGGGGGATTGCCAGAGAATGACGATTCAGAGTTGTCACGCTTTCAAGAACCGGAGAAGTCATCCCGGATAACTGGCGCGCCAACCAGGACTCGAACCTGGGACCTACTGCTTAGAAGGCAGTTGCTCTATCCTGCTGAGCTATTGGCGCGCTTTCACTTTTTCCGGGGTGTGTGGCGGCTCGGAGGAAAGCTGGAGCGGATCATTCCTTGAAAAGGCTCATCTGGGTCGGTCTGGAGACCCGTTTTCTCCTGCGGGGATTGATGATATGCTCGACACTGCCGGAAAGCCACTCGGGAAAGACCACACGATTGCCCTCCACGCGGATTTCGGGAATTTTCGAAAGGCGCTCGCGCTTGTGCTTCGACCGCACCGTAATCCGGTACAGACCTTTTCCAATAAATACGGCTTTCATAATGGATTGAAAAATATAACCACTTTCATGTTTCGAGTCAACGTCAAAGCATGAAAAAACGATCTTGAAAGGACCAAAACGAAACCACACAGGCAAATTGCCCTTGCCGCACCATCAGGCGTGCGTATATTGTGTTCAGAAACATGTAAATGCAACAATCATTCTGCGAACAGCACCGGAGGTTGTCGAATGCGATTGATTTTCGTTGTCATCATGTCGTCCCTTTTCGCAGCCGCACCCGTTCGCGCCCAATCCCCCCGGCGTGACACAAGAGCCGTCATCATTTCATCCGGCGTCATGGCCAAACAACCCGGCAGATACATCGGCTGGCCGACCGTGGCGCTGACTGACGACAATGATCTCGTCGCTGTTTTTTCGGGTGATCGTGACGCCCATGTCTGTCCCTGGGGAAAGACCCAGATGGTGCGCAGTTCCGACATGGGCCGCACATGGACGGCGCCGGAAACAGTAAACAACACACCGCTCGATGACCGTGACGCCGGCATCATCGCCACATCGCGCGGAACGCTCCTGGTTTCGTGGTTCACATCCCTCGCTTTCGACGACCCCCGGTACCGCTCTCACTATCCGGAAGAAATGACACGAACCTGGCGCCGTCATGCCGAAAAGCTCGGGCCGGAGATCAGGAAGGAATGGCTCGGCTGCTGGGTCAGACGCTCCGCGGATGACGGCGCATCATGGGGGCCCTTCATCAGAACGGCCGGGAACGCCCCCCACGGCCCGATAGAACTGAAAAGCGGCCGGCTTCTCTATGTCGGAAAAACGCTGTGGGAAGAGCCGCAGGAACTTTCCGTGGAAGAATCGACGGATGACGGCAGGACATGGCGGCGCATCGGTACGATCCCCGTCCGTCCGGGAGAAAGCATCGGCCACTATCACGAGCTTCACGCCGTTGAATGCGGAAACGGCGATATTCTCGCCCTGATCCGCTACAACCCGCCCGAAAAGGCCGAAAACATCATGCGGCAGACTCGCTCCACCGACGGCGGCAGGACATGGAGCGTTCCCGAGCCGACGGGCATCTGGGGATATCCTCCCCACCTTGTCAGGCTGCCCGACGGCAGGATCGTCGTCGTGTACGGTCACAGACGGGAGCCCTTCTGCGAGCGCGCCTGTGTATCATATGACGACGGCAGAACATGGGATGTCGATCATCCTGTCGAGATTGCACCGGCGTTCAACAGCGACCTCGGTTATCCGGCGTCGACGGTGCTTCCCGACGGTTCCATCTATACCGTCTATTACCAGCAGGAGAACGAGGCAGAAAATACCTGTCTCATGGGAACGCACTGGAGACTGGAAGATTTCAATTGATTTTCGGAGGTTCGACACCATGGACACAACCGCTTCGGCTTCAATGGCCGATATTCATTTCCGGCTGATGGAACTGGCATTCCGTGTCGTGGATATTTTCAGGAATCCACGCAAACGATTCGCGGACATACCGATCGATGAGGGTATGAAGGTCGTGGATTACGGTTGCGGGCCGGGACGATATACACTGATGGCGGCGGATACGGTGGGCGCCTCGGGCATGGTATATGCGGTGGACATCCATCCCATGGCGGTAAGCCGTGTCCGGAAAAAATGCACGGCCGGGGGCATGGACAATGTCGTCCCTGTGCTGGTGGAGGGATACGACACGGGCATCGGGTCACACTCCATCGACCTGGTCTACCTGCTCGACGCCTTCTTCATGATCCCGGACAAGCGTGCGCTCCTTGCGGAAATCAGGCGCATTCTCAAGCCGACGGGCCGCCTGTTCATGGATCCCGGCCACATGAACGCGGACACGGCGCAGGATATAGTCATGAAAACGGGCATGTTCGACAGTATCGAGCGCAGAGGCAGGGATTTCCTGCTCTCACCGCGTCCATGAACACATCGGCGTTCCGCCCGCCGGATCAATTTCTTCCCTCATGAGTGCGGGGGTCCTGCACATCACACATCTGCAACATGGAGATACCGTCATGACAGGCGTCCTGACCGGCCTTCTCATCGTCATCACGGCTGCGGTGATGCAGGGCAGTTTCGCCGTGCCGATGGCATATGCGCGCACATGGAAATGGGAACATTCCTGGATGATGTTCTCGATTTTCGGCATGATCGTCCTGAATATCCTTTTCGCCGTCCTCTCCATTCCGATGCTCGGCGAGGTGTATGCCGGCGCCGCGCCACCCGACCTTCTGGCGCCTGTCGCATGGGGTCTTGTCTGGGGCCTCGGCGCGATCGGATTCGGATTGGGAATTACATCCGCCGGTCTGGCGCTCGGATACGCGATTCTTCTCGGTACGGTGCTCAGCATGGGAACGTTCATCCCCCTCGTCGTACTCCATCCTTCCGAGATTCTGACCGTGCGGGGATTTTTTGTTATCGCCGGACTTCTGACCGCCCTGGCCGGTATCGCAGCCACCGCACGTGCGGGAATCCTCAAGGAACGCGAGCAGGGCAAATCCACCGGCGAGATTACAAAAACCGGCCGATTCAGTGTAAAAACCGGCATTGCGATCTGTTTCATCGCCGGATTGTGTTCCTCTGTCATCAATATAGGCTTCGCCCTTTCCGGATCCCTGATCGAGACCGCCCTCGCGGCAGGCACCTCACCCGTCTGGGCCGGCAATGTCGTCTGGGTGCTCATGTTCTCTTCGGGCGGTATCATGAACATGGCCTACTGCGGCTGGATCATGAGAAAGAACGCGACATTTACGGGTTTCTCCGCACCGGGCCACTTCAAAAATTTCCTTCTGATCGTTTTCATGTCAGCGCTCTGGATCGGAAGCTTCATTCTCTATGGCGTCGGCGCAACCATCATGGGCCCTTGGGGAACGGTCATCGGCTGGTCGGTTTACATGGCCCTGTCAATCGCCGTCGCCAATTTCTGGGGCATCGTGCAGGGGGAATGGTCAGGCACCACACGACGTCCGCGTGCGCTCATGATAACCGGTCTCAGCGTGATCCTCGCGGCAATCGCCGTTTTTTCCATAGGCGGCGCTCTCTGACCCAGTCGATCGATACATTCATCATTCACCGGAGGACTTGACGATGTGTAAATCCATGCTGTTTGCGGCAGTTCTTGCATGCGTGACCGCCCTTGCGGGATGTGGCGCGGGGAACCAGTTCGACGAAGACGCCATCAGGCGGATCGCACGCGAGGAGGCGAAAAAGGAACGCGCCGATCTCCTCGCATCCTTCGCCCCGGAAGCCTTCGGATTCGGCGGCGCTCTCGAAAAGGAATGGTCCCACGCGCAGGCGGTCAAGGTGGGTAACTTCATCTTCATTTCCGGCCAGCAGCCCTATGACACCAATCTGGACGACCGTGGCATGCCCCTGACCGACAAGGAAACCGGCCAGCCTTTCGAGAACCAGCTCACAACGGTTCTCGAAAACATTCAGAAATGCCTGGATCATTATGGCGCAGACATGGACGACGTGGTGTTCCTCCAGGCTTTCGTGGATGAGCGGGCGAATGCCAACAAGGCTGAATTCAACAACGCCGCCCAGGTGATCAACCGCTTCTTCCCCAAGGCGCAGCAGGCGATGACCTTCGTGTCGGTCGAAAACCTCTTCGGCCCTGAACAGCTCATCGAGGCGAATGCGGTCGCGGTCGTTCATGACCTGGAATAGCCTCCCGTGTCATTTTCCCGACAGGGACGCTTCATGCTCCGGGATGTTGCACCATGTTCAAAAAATTTACCACAATTATCACAAAGGAAATATGATATATGATGTATGTTCGTCTGATCTTCCTGGCACTCTTATTTTTTGCGGCCGCGGCGACGGCTCACAGCGATGACTGGCCCGACTGGCGCGGCGCAGGGCGTGATGGGGACTGGCGTGAATCAGAGGTCGGAAAGACATTCGACTCAGAACGCATGCGGCCCGAATGGCGGGCGCCGGTTTCCGCCGGTTACAGCGGGCCGACCGTGGCCGACGGCAGGGTATACCTCACCGACCATGTGAAGGAACCGGATGAAATCGAGCGCGTTTTGTGTTTCGACGCCGGTACGGGTGAACCACTCTGGTCCCATTCCTATGCGTGCGCATACAGCGGAATCGGATATCCCGCCGGGCCCAGGGCCTCGGTGGTCGTTGACGGCGGCCGGGTGTATTCTCTCGGCAGCATGGGCGATCTGTTCTGCCTTGAAAGCGAAACGGGCGCGGTCCTGTGGCACATCCCTTTGCCGGAACGCTATGACACAAGAATGCCCGTCTGGGGAATGGTGTCCGCTCCCCTCGTCGTCGATGACACACTCATCGTGCAGGCCGGGGGAAGGGACAATGCCTGCGTGGTCGCCCTCGACAAGCTCTCAGGCGAGGAAGTGTGGCGCAATCTGAACGATGACGCTTCCTACTCCGCGCCCATTCTCATCGAACAGGCCGGCGCGCGGGTTTTGGTCGTCTGGACGGGGCAGCGGCTCGCCGGCATGAATCCGGAAACCGGTGAAGTCCACTGGCAGCAGGAATTCGAACAACCCAAAACAGTCATCAACATCTCCACACCGGTGCTTCACGACAATCATATATTCGTGAGCAGTTTCTATGACGGTTCGATGCTGGTCGAGCTGGACGGGAACAGCCTGAACGCATCCATGGTCTGGAAGCGGCAGGGAAGGAACGAACGCGAGACCGACGCCCTCCACTGCTGCATTTCGACCCCTCTTTTCCGGGACGGACATATCTATGGCGTGGACAGCTATGGCCAGATGCGTTGCCTGGAGATGGAAACGGGAGACAGGGTGTGGGAGGACCTAACGGCGGTCGAACCGGACCGGTGGGCGAACATCCATTTCGTGCAAAACGGTGAAGCGACCTGGCTCTTCAACGAGCACGGCGAACTGCTTACCGGCCTTCTTTCCCCTTCGGGCTTTACGGAGATCAGCCGGACACGGATCATCGAGCCCACCACGGAGCAATTGAACCGCAAGGGAGTCGGCGTCACCTGGGCCCACCCCGCCTTCGCCAACCGTCACGTCTACATCAGAAACGACAGGGAACTGGTCTGCGTGTATCTGGGCGAGTGAACAATCAACCCCAGCCGCCTCCCGCACATCGTGCAGGGATGGTCCGGCGCCGTCACCAAAACAGTATTCGCCAACAAGCGAAACGGGATGTCCGCGAAAGACGTCCCGTTTCTCATTCATGTCATATACGTGATCTACACCCGCCCGTACAGGTCCGAATCGTCCCACATTTCGCCGGGCACCCATTCCTCCAGGAATTGATAATGCTCTGGCAGCATGTGGCGTGTCACACCCTTCACCCTGCGCCGAAGGGTCGAGAGCACCGTGCGCTCTTCGTCGCTCATGGCCGGGTTGTAGTAGGCGTCCACGTTCTCGTAGACGTGATAGGGATAATACATACCTCCAAGGGTGGAGTCCACATCCAGGCCGGAGTTGATGACATAGCGGAGGCTGGCACCGGCAAGATTCACCTCGCCGGATGTGTCGTATTCCGCGGCCAGACGGCGGAAGGGTGTCACGAGGTTGTCGCCGGCGAAGGGCTTCATCGTAACCGCGCCGATGCCCATTTTGCGAAGCCGCGGCACGAGGGAGTCATACTCGTCCAGGACCATGTTCGCATGCAGCCAGGTCCAGTTGTGGTAGAAATTGAACGGGAAGATAACGTAGTCGAGGGGAAGCTGGTCGAGCGGTTCCTCGAGGTCCTTCTGTTTGTGGCAGGGGATGCCGACCGCGCGGATCTTCCCCTGTTCCTTGAATTTGAAGAGCTGTTCCCACTGGGGCCAGTTGGCGGATTTCGACGAATAGCTGTGAATGCGCACCATATCGATGTGATCGCGGCCGAAGAGCCGGAGATCGCGTTCCAGTTCCTCCTCCAGCGATCGCCCCTCATAGGGAAGGATCGAGATGGAGATCACCACATCGTTTATGATGGGCTTCAGGTGACGTCCCATGGGCTCGTACTGGTAGCACTCCTGTTCCTTGTCATAGACATCGAAGAAATTGACGCCCATATCGAAGGCCTCACGGACCATGAATTCCCGTTCCTTCTCGAACGGGATGATATCCTTGCGCATGTGGGAGCCGAAGCCGAATTTCGAGACCCGTATGCCGGTCGTCCCGATTTCTCCCATGGGCATTGTTCCAACCGGTTTCGGGACCCTTTTTTCGAAGGCGTGGGGAGAGAGTTCCCGTTTTACGGTAACCCCGGAACAGCCTCCGAGGCCGAGCGCGAGCGCCCCCGTGGAGCCTTTCGCCATGAAATCGCGTCGTTTCATCAGGTTTCCTCTCGATTCTCTGCGGACAGGGCCTCAATCCATATAGGCGCTTGAAAGTTTCTCGTAGAACTCGCGGTAGTTCTCCTTCTGCTCGCTGTCGCGCAGGGCCATTGCGGCGCGGGGATGTTCGTTCATCATGCCCGAGATGGCGTAGGGGATGATGTATCCCCATTCGATCTCTTCCCTGAGGGGAATGAATTCCTTGGAAATGAGGTCGAGAATGGGGCGCAGGTCGAATTTCGGGTTCTTGAGGAAACCGACGAGGAGTTCAAGGGGACAGTTGCCCGCCGCGCGGCCGATACCGAACACCGTGGCGTCGAGGTAGTTCGCGTTGTGGATGATGGCCTCGATGGTGTTGCCGAAGGCGAGCTGGCGGTGATTGTGGCCGTGGAAGCCGATCTCGCGTTTCTTCACAATGTTTCTGAAACGGCGGACGAGGTCCTCGACCGTTTCCTGGTAGAGATGGCCGAAGCTGTCGACGATATAGACCACCTTGACATGGCTCTCGGTCTCGATCTGGTTCAGCGCCTCTTCCAGCTCGAAGGTCCCCGAATCGCGGGAGATCGCCATGATGTTGATGGTGGTCTCGTATCCGAGATCGTGGAACGTGTTGGAGAGGTGGATCGCCTTGTCGATGTCCTTCACGTAAGTCGCCGTGCGCACCATGTCCACGGGACTCTGCTCGGCGGGGACGAAATCGTCGAGATTGACACGGCCGACATCGCACATGACCGATATCTTGAGGCTGGACTCGATGCCCTTGATGACCTTGCGGATATCATCGTCGCTGGAGAACTTCCAGGCGCCGTACTCGTCGGGCGAAAAGAGTTCCCGGGAATTGCGATAGCCGAATTCCATGTAGTCGATGCCCGATTCAGACAGGGCCTTATAGACCGCGCGGACGAGCTTGTGGTCGAACTGGTGCTTGTTGATCAGACCGCCGTCGCGTATGGTGCAATCGAATACCTTGATTTCTTTTCTGTACATGATGCAATCCTCTGGTGAGGGTGATATGAAAGACACCCGCAGGGGTATCGGTTTTCGAAGGGTCATACGCTATAATCTACTGCGAAGCATGTCAAAAACAAAAACCTTTTTCCGTTCAGCCCACAAGCCCGACGGCGTCTTCCGCGGCCCAGTGTTCGAGGAAGCGATAATGCGGAGGCAGATGCCTGCGCGCCTCCACCACCGCCGAA
The DNA here is from genome assembly GCA_964400815.1 of uncultured bacterium. Taxonomy (GTDB): domain Bacteria; phylum Latescibacterota; class Latescibacteria; order Latescibacterales; family Latescibacteraceae. The sequence continues at coordinate 999 of CAYNWJ010000143.1, read as the reverse complement.
CGCCTGATTTCAGACAGCACCCGCTTCTCTTCCCCGCTCATGCCGGGATGATAGAAGGCATCGACATTCTCGTACACATGGTAGGGGCTGTACATGCCCCCGAGGGTCGAGGCAATCGGCAGATCGGCGCTCTGGACATACCGGAGGCATGCCTTGGCGTAGTTCACCTCACCCGTCGGATCGATACGCGCGGCCAGTTCCTTGAAGGGTGTCACGAGATGGTCGCCGGCGAAGGGCTTCATGGTAAGGACGCCGATGCCGCGTTCGCCGATCTTTTTCATGGTTTTCTTCCAGTCGTCGCCGCCCTTCGCCGCCCAGGTCCAGTTGTGGTAGAAGTTGAAGGGGAAAATCACGAAATCCAGGGGCAGGCGTTCGAGCGGTTCCTCCAGGTCCTCCTGCAGATGGACGGGAACGCCGACCGCCCTGATCAACCCCTTCTCCTTCAGGCGGAAAAGGGTGTCCCACCACTCCCACTTGTGACCGACCTGGGCCTTGAGCTCCTCCTCGTCGGCCGTGTCCTTCCATGCGTGGATGCGCACCAGGTCGATATAATCGCGTCGGAAGAGCCGGAGATCGCGCGCTATCTCCTCCTCGAGGGTGCGGCCGTCGAAGGGCCACGCCGTGATGGAAACGACCACATCGTGTTTGACCGGCTCCAGCCAGCGCCCCATAGGCTCGTAATGGTATATCCCGAACTCGTAATCATAGACGTCGAAGAGCGTCACACCCAACTCAACGGCCTCACGCACCATCCATTCCCGCTCCTTTACGAAGGGCAGGATGTTCTTGTTCATGTGTGAGCCGAAGCCGAATTTCGATACCCGGATGCCGGTTCCGCCGATCTCGGCCGTGGGCATGGTCCCCACCGGCTTCCGCACGGTCCTGTCCGGCTCGAAGGGCGTCGTCTGCTGGGTGACCGGAATCCGTCCCGCCGCACCGCATCCGGCGGCCGTCGCTCCTCCGGCGCACGATGTCAGAAAATCACGTCGTTTCATGTGT
>CAYNWJ010000142.1:0-9025 GCA_964400815.1 uncultured bacterium | reverse complement strand
CACCGAGATGCTGTCAAAAGCAATAGATTACCTGACGGCGGAAATGGGCCTGGTCATGGGCAACTGGGTGGCTGTCATCTCGTTTCTCGGCGGCATGATATTCATTGCAATCATCGACAAGCTGGTCCCGTCATACGAAAATCCCCACGAAATCCACATGATCGAGGAGATGGATGACAAGGAGCATCCGCGGTATGACAAGCTCTATCGCATGGGCATGTTCGCCGCCCTCGCGGTGGGCATCCACAACTTTCCGGAGGGACTGGCCACATTTGCCAGCGCCCTCGTGGACATCCGTCTCGGCATCCCCATCGCTCTGGCGATCGCCATTCATAACATTCCCGAAGGCATCGCGGTATCCATTCCCATCTATTATTCCACGAACAGCCGTAAAAAAGCCTTCCTCTATTCCTTTCTTTCCGGCCTGGCGGAACCGGTCGGCGCCCTGATCGGCTACGCCCTGCTTTTTTCCATATTCAACGACACCGTGTTCGGGGTGCTCTTTGCAGGAGTGGCGGGGATCATGGTGTTCATTTCGCTCGATGAGCTTCTTCCGGCATCGCGGGAATACGGAGAACCACATCTTTCGGTATACGGGCTGATCGCCGGCATGGCGGTCATGGCTATCAGCCTTCTTCTTTTCCTCTGACAATTCGGTGGGCCCGGCATGCATTCCGCACTGTATATCTATCCATGGGATATCATCGACGACGGCATCGAAGAATGCATCGGGCATATCGGCTCACTCGGGCTCGATGGCGTGCATGTGGCAGTAAATTATCATACGGCGAAAATTCTCCTTCCCCACAACCCGAAGCGGGGGCTTTTCTTCACCGAACCGGGCGCCGTGTTCTTCCCCCCCGATCCTGAAATCTATCCGCCGGGACTGGTGCCGCCCCAGGCAAGGCTGACACGCGGCACCACTTTTTTAGACGATCTCATGAAGGGCGCCCACGAGGCGGGCATGGATGTGACGGCGTGGACGGTCTGCATGCACAACACGCGACTGGGGTTCATGAACCCCGCCATGACGGTGGAGAATGCTCTCGGCGACCGTTTGCTCCACAATCTCTGCCCGGCGAACCCCCTTTCGCGGGCCTATGTCCTGGGTATCGTCTCCAATGTGACATCCATGTTCGGTCCGGATGCCGTCGAACTCGAAACACCGTCATTTCTCGGTTTCACCCACGGCTACCACCACGAGATCGCCGCAGTCGAGATTTCACAGGCTCTCGATTTCCTGCTTTCCCTCTGTTTCTGCCCCTTTTGCATGGAACGGGCCAATGAACGCGGCATCGACACCGGCCGTCTCCTGGAACGGGTCGCGGAGGCGATCAGGCGTGAAATCGACGCACCCTGCCTTCCAAAGTCGGCCCGCGAGGTGGTCACCCTCATTCCCGGTCTCGAGCAGTTCACCGACTGCCGTGCCGATACGGTGACCTCCTTTGTTGACATGGTGAAAAACGAGGCATGCCGGTCGACCAGGCTCATCACCATCGCCACGGTCTTCCCGCCGAATGCGGACGCCCGGCTGCTTTACGGCGCCGACCCGTTCGCCCTGTCCGGCGTCTGCGACATGGTATCGATAAGCGGATACTTCGACAACGCATCCAGGCTTGCCGAGGATCTGGATCTCATGATCACCGGCGGGCTCGCGCCCTCATCGATGCGCGTGGGACTCAGACCCCAGCTCCCCGATGCGAGAACCTATGAAAATTTCCTGGAGAAACTCACCGTCGTTGCCGAAGCCGGGGCCGGAGGAGTAACATTCTACAATTACGGCACCATGAGAAAAAACGCCCTGACATGGATCCACGACGGATTGAAGGAGATCAGCGCATGAAGATCGAACGAATCGAGATCCACCATATCCGCCTTCCCATGATCAAGCCGTTCGTTACGGGGTGCGGGGTCATCCCCGACCGCCATCTTCTCATCATCATTCTCCACGGCGAAGGCTTGTTCGGCCTGGGTGAATGCTCGGCGAACCGCGATCCGGGATACAGCGAGGAAACCATCGTCACCTGCCGGAGGATCATCACCGATTTCCTCGCGCCCAATGTTCTCGGCCGTGATTTCGACAGCGTGGAGGCATTCGTGACCGCCCTCAACCGCGGCGTCGTGGGCAACCGCATGGCGAAAAGCGCCCTCGAACTCGCTTTCTGGGACCTGCTCAGCCGCGCATGCGGCACACCGATCAGCACCATGCTCGGCGGTGAAAAGACGGAAGTCGACGCCGGGGTGAGCGTGGGATTGTTCGACACCTTCGGCGAAACGCTCGATGAATGCCGGCTCCAGCTCGAAAAGGGATTTCAGCGATTGAAGGTGAAGATCAAGCCGGGCCGGGACGCGGACCTCGTCTCCTTCCTCCGCGACGAACTCGGCGGCATTCCCATGATGGCCGACGCCAATTCATCCTACACGCTCGACCTCGCGGACCGTCTGGAGGCTCTCGATGAATTCGGGCTCACCCAGATCGAGCAGCCCCTCGACCATGACGATATCGTGGACCACGCAGCCCTCCAGAAGCGTTTGTCCACCGCCATCTGCCTGGACGAAAGCATCGTGCACGCCCGAGCTGCCCGCCATGCCGTGGAACTGCAAAGCTGCCGCATCATCAATGTCAAGATATGCAGGGTCGGCGGACTGTATGAAGGAAAGAAGATACACGACATCTGTGTGCGGAACGGCATCGGGCTCTGGTGCGGCAGCATGCTCGAGTCGGGGGTGGGAATGATGTACAACATCATCTATTCTTCGCTGCCGGGTGTCAACCAGCCCGGCGACATCCAGGAATCCTGCCACTACATGTCCGACGACATCGTGGCACCCTTCATCCCCGTATCGAACAATGGAACCTTCACCGTTCCCCGGGGACCGGGTATCGGCGTGGAACTCGACTGGGACAAGATGCGGTACTACCTCCTGTCGAGCACGGTGCTGCGGTAAGGGGAAGGGAATGACACATCCCTGCCGGGCACAGCCGGCCCTACAACGACGCCTCCACGGCTTGAGACACTGTTCCCGGATGGCCCGCTCTCGCAAAACCTTACCGCGCAACCAAAAAAGGCGACGGAATTCTTCCGCCGCCTTTCCCGTTTACCGTCCGTTCCGACCGTCACACATCCACGATCTTGCCCGGATTGAGGATGTTGTTGGGGTCTACCGCGCGCTTGATGCGGCGCATGAACTCGAGCTCGGCTTCGCTCGCGATCAGGTGCATGTATTTCTTGCGCTTGTGTCCGATACCGTGCTCGCCGCTGATGGTGCCGCCCAGGTCGCGCGTGGCGATGTAGAGCTCCTCCAGAACCTTGGGGAGCGTCGCGCGCCACTCGTCCATGGAGCTTTCCGGATTCTTGATGGCGGTCGCGTGCAGGTTGCCGTCGCCCGCGTGCCCGTAGCAGGGGATCTTCACGTTGTATTTTTCGGATATCCGCTTGATCTCGGGCATGAGATCGGGTATCTGGGCTGTGGGCACCACGATGTCCTCGAGACTCTGGTGGGGGCTCACCACCTTGAATGCCTCGGCGATGTTGCGGCGCACGTTCCACAGACGCTCCTGGGTGGTGTAGTTGTCGGCCACATAGACCTCGATGGCGCCGTTGTCCATGCAGAGGTTGCCGATGGTGTCGTATTCCTTCTCCACCACTTCCTCGTCGGTGCCGTCCACCTCGATGAGGAGCATGGCCCCGGCCTTCTGGTAGGGGATGCGCTCGTTGAGATAGTCGCACGAGGTGTGGACCGAGAGCTGGTCCATGAACTCGATCGCCGTGGGAATGATGCCGCCCTGGGTCATGATCCTGGGGACCACGGAGATGGCGGACTGGACGTCCTCGAAGAGCGCCAGGAGATCGACCTTGGCCTTCGGCAGGGGCAGCAGCTTGATGATCACCTTGGTGATGATGCCGAGGGTGCCCTCTGAGCCGACCATGAGCATGCGGAGGTTGTAGCCCGAGACATCCTTCACCCGCTTGCCGCCGAGCATGATGATCTCGCCGGTGGGAGTCACCACCTCGAGGCCCATGATGTAGCGCTCGGTGACGCCGTACTTGATGGCCTTGCCGCCGCCTGCGTTCTCGGCCACGTTGCCCGCCACGAAGCAGGTTTCCAGGCTCATGGGATACCCGGCAAAAAACAGCCCCTGGTCCTTGATCTTCTCGTTGATCTCGTTGGTGACCACGCCCGGCTCGACCACCACCATCATGTTGCCCGTGTCGATCTCGAGAATTTCGTTCATCCGCTCCACGGAAAGCAGGATGCCGCCGTGAATCGGCACCGCGCCGCCAGAAAGCCCGCTTCCCGCCCCGCGGGGAGTGATGGGGATGTTCTTTTCGTTCGCCAGCCTGACGATCCCGGCGATTTCCTCCGCCGTCCGGGGCTTCACCACAGCCTCGGGCATGTGTGAATAGGCCTCGTCGGCGACCTCGTCGTGGGCATAGGGCTCCATCTTTTCTTCGTCGGTGACCACGTACTGTTCGCCGACAATGTCTCGGAGCCGTTCGATCACACCGGCGTCGATCGCGTTATAGTTCGATGTGCTCATCGTTTTCTATCCTTTTTTCCTGTCTTCGCATTGCTTGATCAGTTCGGGTACGATCTCGAAAATATCGCCGACGATGCCGAAATCCGCCACATTGAATATCTGGGCGTCCGGATCGCTGTTGACCGCGACGATGGTTTCGGAGGTCTTCATGCCCGCCAGGTGCTGGATGGCGCCGGAAACACCCAGGGCGACATAGAGCTTGGGCACCACGGTCTTGCCGCTCAGACCCACCTGCTGGGGATATTCCGCCCATCCGCGCTCCACCGCATCGCGGCTCGCACCCACCGATGCGCCCAGGCATTTCGCCAGATCGTGCACGAGTGAGAAGTTCTCTGCCTTCTTGACTCCCCTGCCGCCGGCGATGACACGGTCGGCTTCCTCGATGTTCATGTCATCGGTCTCCATGGCGCGGAAGCCCAGACGCTCCTCCCTTCCCGAAAGCAGATGTCCGGGAACATCGACGGGGATGGTCTTTCCGGTGCGACCCTCCTCACGCGGCGGCACCGGCGTGGACTTGGGGCGCACGGTCGCCATCTGGGGCCGATGATTCGGCGTCTTGATCGTCGCCATGATGTTGCCGCCGATTGCGGGGCGCGTCTGCAGGAGATTGCCCGTTTCCGGCTCGATGTCGAGCCCGGTGCAGTCGGCGGTGAGGCCGGTGTTTATGCGGGCGGCCACATAGGGCATCAATGTCCTGCCTTCGGTCGAGGCCCCCGCAATGATGATTTCCGGTTCATAGGTCTGGATCAGATGCACAAGGACGTTGGAAAACCGGTCGTTGATGTAGTGTTCGAGGGCCGGTTTGTCGACAACATACACGTTGTCCGCCCCGCGCTCGATGAGTTCGGCGATGCCCGCCGGATCGATATTCGAGCCGATGATGACCGCGGACAACCCGGTTTTCAGTTTGTCCGCGAGCGCCCGTCCCCTCGTGAGGAGCTCGAACGCCAGGCTCTCGGGCCGTCCCCCGCGTTGTTCGGCGTATGTCCATACTCCACTGGCCAAGAATCCATCCTCCTGTTTATATCATATGGGTATATCGAATCGTATCCGTTCATGCAGATCGTCTTCGTCTGCGGTTCCGATCAGAGAAAATCCTTCTCGTCCAGAAAATCGACAAGCTGCCCGATCGCGGCATCGACACCGGTTTTTCGCACATCCACCAGGGTGCCGTTCCGCGTAACTCTCGGCTTGTCGATCTTGACGACGCGGGTGGGCGATCCCTTGAGGCCGAGCCTGCCCTCGTCGAAGGTGAGATCGTCCTTGCGCTTCATCGGAACATCCTTCTTCCGGGCGGCCTGCTTGCCACGGAGCGTGGGCAGGCGGGGATAACTGATCTCGTTCACCACGGTGATCAGCGCGGGAAGGGGAAAGCGCACCGTCTCGTAACCACCCTCGATCAGCCGTTCCACCGTCATGGCGCCCTTTTCCGCCTCGACGATTTTGCTGACAAAGGTCGCCAGGGGAAGATCGAGCATGGAGGCCATTTCGGGACCCACCTGTCCGGTATCGCCGTCGGTCGCGCGCACACCGGCCACGATGAGATCATAATCCCCGATGTCCTTCACCGCCTCGGCGAGCACATACGACGTGGCCCAGGTGTCCGAACCGGCGAACGCCTTGTCGGAAAGCAGAACACCATCGTCGCATCCCATGGAGAGCGCCTCGCGGATCGCCTTTTCGGCTTTCGGCGGCCCCATGGATATGACGGTGATGTCACCGCCGAAGCGCTCCTTGAGCTGCAGGGCGCACTCGATTGCATAGAGGTCGAGCGGGTTGACGATGCTCTCCACACCGTCGCGGATCATGGTGCCCGTCTCCTCGTCCATCTTGACATTGCCTGTTTCGGGCACCTGTTTTATGGGAACGATCAGTTTCATGTACAGCCCCCTGTCATACGGCTTGTGTTTGTGGAAACTATTGGTAAAGTATTGTATTTACTTTTATTACCATGACGTTGCATTTGGAGCCTGGGTTGAGCGTGGAGCACTGGCGCCTGCCGTTTCCCATGCACGGCGGCATTTGCACAAATATATCTGAAAGAGGCGTGAAATACAAGTCGCTTTTGCATGATCCGGGAACTGCAAGGGCATGAAAACATAACAGTTGATAAAAGGTGCGATACTGACTATATTTTTAACGGTTATCGTACATCCCGAACGGAAAGATTTGCCATGAGCGCTGATGACGGAATAAAGATCGTCGCGAAAAACAAAAAGGCCCGGCACGAGTATTTCATTCTCGACACCTTCGAGGCGGGAATCGTCCTCCAGGGGACCGAGGTGAAGTCGATACGGGCGGGCCGCCTGAATTTTCTCGACAGCTATGTGAATGTCAGGAACGGTGAGCTGTGGCTGATCGGCATGCACATCAGCCCCTACGACCAGGGGAACATCCACAATCACGAGCCCGCCCGGAACCGCAAGCTCCTCATGCACGGCCGGGAGATCGATCGAATCAGGAAACAGACAGAGGAAAAAGGGCTCACCGTCGTCCCGCTCTCCGTATATTTCAAGCGGGGGGTGGCGAAGGTGGAAATCGCCATAGTCAGGGGCAAGCATCTGTATGACAAGCGGCGCGATGAAGCCAAACGGGACGCCAGACGTGAAATGGACAGGGCGCAGAAAAGCGACGTGTGATCGGCCGGCTCCGCGTGAGACGGCAGAGACAGGAAAACATCATCGATGAGCAGGCGGATGATTCCAGTGCGAACAGGTACGATCATGTGTGCGATGTTGATCGCGGCGATCCTCATGTCACCGCGGGTCCGCTCAGCGGAGAGCGGCCGCAGCGAAAACGAACGGTTCGACACCTTCAACATCGTGTATTCCGGCGCGGTCCCCTATATCTCGGTCGTGGATCTGGCGGAGAAATACCGCCTGCCAGTATCATTCGATCCGGCCGCCCTGAGCATGACCGCGGGCAGGGGCGAGCGGTCGGTACGCCTGGTGAACGGCTCCCATTATGTCATGCACGAAGGTGCGATCCATCACATCGGAACGCCGGCCCGGCTCATCCGCGGGGCCATATTCGCTCCCATCCCCGCCATTCTGCCCCTGTTCTCCGGACTTCTCCCCGGCGGCGGGCTTTCGTGGGACGTGGAGCGCCGCGCAGTACGCGTCACCGGCGTGACCACGAACATCCGCAAGGTTGACTACGAGCATTACTCGAACGGCACCATGATCCATGTCCGGCTCGCCGAACCGCTGGAATTCACATCCGACATGCGTGAGGACGGCTGGCTGACCCTGAACATACCGCGGGGGAGCTTCGCGCCGGACACCCTGTTCGCGGCGAACGCATCCGATCTCATCCTCGACATCAATGGATTCCAGCACCAGGACGGGGCGCATATCTCGTTCCTTCTTTCGGAAGGCGTCCATGACTATTCCATATCCGAAGCCGACAATGGACGGGAAATCATGGTCGCTCTTCACCGCGAGCGTAATGACACTGCAAACGCGGCATGGCGGCCCGGCACCGCCGTCATTCCGGCTGAACCGGCGCCCAGCGACCGTGTCTGGCGCATCGATACGGTGGTGATCGATCCGGGCCATGGAGGCAGGGACAGCGGAGCGGTGGGCAGAAGCGGTACGAAGGAAAAGGACATCGTCCTCAATGTGGCGCGCGAGTTGAAATCCATCATCGACGACCGGGGCGAGATCAAGGCGGTGCTCACACGCCAAACCGATGAGTTCGTTCCGCTTCACGAGCGCGCCGGAATCGCCCGCGAGGCGGAGGGAAAGCTGTTCATCAGCATTCACGCGAACGCCAGCCCGAACCGCAGCGCCCGCGGCGTCGAGGTCTTCTTCCTTTCGGCGGCGCGTACTAAGGACGCCGAGGAGGTGGCCCGCCGCGAGAACGCCGTGATCGAATTCGAGGAAAATCTCGACAGCTACGAACACTACGCGTCCCTCTTCAACGACGCCAGCCTTCCGGGAAACTTCCGGGACATCTGGGTGGAAATGGCTTCGAACGTATATCTCAAGGAAAGCCAGGACATGTGCAGCATCCTCCTCGAGACCGCCTGTTCGGCCACCAGGCTCGAACGGCGCGGTGTCAAGCAGGCGGGATTCTATGTGATGCTCGGAACCCAGGCCCTCATGCCCAGTGTTCTCTTCGAGATCGGCTTCATCTCCAATCCCGAGGAGGAAAAGCTCCTGAACCGTGCGAGCTACCAGAAGCGCCTGGCGACATCGATGTACGACGCCATCCTCGTGTTCAAGGAACGGCATGAGCGGGGTCTGTTCACCGGCCGATAGATTGTTCGGGCTTTTCAGATGCCCGGCAAACCTCTGAAAACTCATAATATTTCACATAAGCTGTAATATATTGTGGTTTTACATCCTGTTTTCCTGCAAGAAAAGCTTTCTTGCATAATTGTCAGGACCGCTTGTGACCGGTGATGGAGCTGAGAGAAGAATGAAGTTTGACCGTACGCCGTTTGAACCATGATTGATGGGATGAAAGGATTGACAGGAT